>URTO01000146.1 GCA_900550745.1 uncultured Desulfovibrio sp.
GATGAAAGCTGCCTGCCGCTGGAACTTCCTGAAGTGGCCAAATTCCTGCCCACCGAAACGGGCGAACCGCCGTTGGGCTGGGCCACGGGGAATATGGTGATCGACGCCCAGTGGTATTCACGGTCGTGCCAGAGCTTGCGGAATTCGCCGATAAGGTATTCCCGCCCCGCCGCGAAGTTCTGCCGCAGCGCATCAAGATCGAAGAACTCAAGGAAACGGGCGCGGTCTTCGGGGAAGATCATGTTGCGCGATACGAGATCGATGGACTCGCTGAGGCGGCCCCGCTCAGGCGGGGTCACATACTTGCCCTCCACATGGTACACGATGCGGTAGCTGTCCTGCGTGATGTTCAGCTCGTACAGCTCGTCATAGATGTTGCGCAAGGCGTGGTCGTACTGCTCGCTGATGCGGCGGCGCTGTTCCTCCTCGCGCTGTTCGGAGATGTCGCGCACGAGGAGCATCCCCTTGTCGGTGCGGCAGGGGTCGTGCCCGCACAGGGGGACGATGAAGGCGGCGACCCAATACCATTTGCCGTCGCGTCCAAGGCGGCGGTATTCGGCGGGGACTTCCATGCGGCCTTCGTTGAATTCCTTGCGGATGTTGCTCCCGATAAAGGCGTTGAGGAAGCGTTCCCGATCCTCAGGGTGGATGAGGGTGGCGGCTATGGTGTGGATGTTGCCGCCCTTGTCCCGATCCACCGGGATCATCGGCGTGTCGGCGGCGTAGACGAGGTGGGGCGTATCGGCGTTGAGGTCGATTTCGTAGATTTCGGTGTAGGTGTTGCGCAGGGCGATGTTGTAACGCTCTTCCTCAATGGCGCGCTCCTCTTCGGCGCGCTTCTGATCCGTGATGTCCCGGATGATGAAAAAGGCGGTCATGTCGTCGCCTTCTTCAAGGAAGAACACACGGTTTTCAAGCCACAGCTCTTTCCCTTCGCGAAGAAGCACGCGATATTGGGCGACGAGGGTGCGGGAATGCGCGCGGCAGGCCTCGAACAGGGCTTCGGGCGTGGCGGTGCGGTTGATGCGCTCGCGGTCGGCGGGGTGGATCATCGCGATCGCTTCGGCGTGGAATGCACGGTAGTCGCCGGAATGCGGTTCCGCGGGCAGGCTCGGTGCGGAGACGCTGCGCTGGAACTGCCACGTGCGCAGGTTGATCTCGATGATGCAGTCCCCGGACTGGCGGAACACGGCGCTTTGGCGGCGTTCGAGCCGGGCGGCGGTTTCCTCCATCTTTTTGCGCTCGTTAATGTCCTGCCAGAGGATGAGCAGGCGCCCTGACGAGCCGGGCATGGGCAGCACCAGTATCGAGATCCAGTGATAGGTTCCGTCGGCGGCAAGGGCACGGTATTCGGTGGACAGCCGGGGATCGGCGGCCACCTTCTTGCTGACGTTTTCCGGTGAGAAGAGGTCGAGGAAGGAGCCCCGGTCATCGGGATGGATATGCCGGCTGGCGATGGCGAGGGTGTCGCGCGAATACGAATGGGTCAATTCGGGTTTCGCCAGCGTGGAGCCCGCGTCCCGGTGTACGATGCGCATGGAATCCGTATCGAGCATGACCTCGTAGATCTCGGAATAGCTGTGCTGGAGGGCCTTGTAGAATTCGGCCTCCTCGTTGAGCTGCTCGGTGATGTCGCTCAGCAGGAGCAGGGCATGGCGGCACGATCCGGGGATGGCGCGGATGGCGGCGCTGACCCAGCGGTAGGGCTTCCCGGCGTCCTGCCGCTTGCGGTATTCGAGCTGCGGGGCCTCGCCAGCGTCGAGCCGGGCTGTGATGTTCGGCACGTCGTAAAAGGCACGGACGCTTTCGAGGCTCTCAGGGTGGACGCGGTTCTTGCCGCGATCGAGGACGAATTCCTCAATGGGCATCAGGGTCGGCGGGATGGTGACCTGTTCGCTGTTGTAATAGAGGGGAGCGATGAGCCCGGCCTCAAGATCGAGGCGGAAGATTTCCGTATAGCTGCTTTGCAGGGCGAGGAGGTAGTTGTTTTCCTCTTCCTTCTTCTTGGTGACGTCGCGCAGCAGGATGAGGGCATGCCCCTCGTTGCCGGGGACGGGCTGCGCCGAAGCGGAAATCCAGCGGTAAGGGCCGGTTTCCGATAAACGCTTGCGGTATTCGCACTCCGGGTGGCCGCCGCGTTCCAGTTCCTCAAAGAGGCGGCGCTCGTAGAAGTCGAGCACGCTTTCGAGGGAGTCGGGGGCTACGCGGTCAACGGCGCGCTGATGGACAAACGAGGAATAGTTGGCCTCCCCCTTGATGGCGGCCGCCTGCCCGCTGTTGTAGAACAGCGGGGTGACCGAGCGGTTCGTAATGTCGAGGGAGAAGATTTCGGAATAATTGTTTTGCAGGGCAAGGAGATAGTTGTCCTGCCGCTTCTTGCTTTCGGTGACGTCGCGCACGAGGAGGACGGCCTCGCCGCGTTTGCCGGCCGGCAGGGGCACGATGAGCGCCAGCATCCAATGGTAGGCCCCGTCAAGGCCGAGCTTGCGGTATTCGGCGGAGGGCTCGTCTCCGGCGTCAAGTTTCCTGAGGATGCTTTCGGCAGTGAAGAAATTCAGGAAAAGGGCCCGATCCTGCGGGTGGACGCGGGTTTCCATGACCGTGATGATGTCCTTGTCGAATTCGCCGCTGACATCAATGGGCGCGAGCAGCTTGGTATTGCAGAACAGGCAGGCCAGTTGGTTGGCGGCGAGATCCATACGGTAGATCTTGGCGTAGCTGTTCTGGAGGGCTACCTGAAGGTTTTCCTCTTCCTGCCTGCGGGTGAATTCGGCGGCCTTCAGATCGTCGATGTCCCGGATGCACTGGAGGGCGTGGCGCGAGCCGTCGTCCTGCGTATAGGCGAAGGCGATGCGGGAGCGCCAGCGGGGGCCGGTGTCCTCGTCAGACAGGTATTCGAGGTAGGCGCTCCTGCCGTCCGCATCTTCCGCGAAGGCCGCCCGCAGCCCTTCGAGGGAAAAGCGTTCGCGGAAGGCGTCACGATGCTGCGGGAGGACATGGCCTGCGAACCGTCCGAAGTGGTCGGCGTAATCGCCCGAAGCGTCGGCGGCGAAGCCGCTGCGGTTGGCCAGAAGCTCGAAATGCCCGGTGCCGAGATCCACATCCACGACATGATGGTAGCCTGCGCAGAGGGCGCGGGCGAAGGAGTCGCGCTTGGCCTTGGCCTCCCGCTCCTCGGTCGTCAGAAGGCGCTCGGAAATGAGCACGACGTGTGCCGGCTCCCTGTTTTCCCAGAGGAGCCCGGAAACGGAAACCTCGCAGACGCCCTTGAAGGGCGGGTGTTCATGCAGGGTGGTGAAGGCTTCCCCGCCGCCGCGTTTCGCCACGGGGCAGAGGGGGCAGATGTCGGATCTGCCCCAAAACACCTCAAAGCAGGTTGCCCCGATCCTGGCATTGGGGTACGCGCGGGCGACCGTATCGTTGAAATAGACGATGCGGTGGCTGGCGTCGATGACGTAGACCGCCGTATTGTGCAGGCTGTCGAGGATGTTGCGGGTGGATTCGTAGCTTTCGCGCAAAAGGCTGGCGGAACGGCGCTGGCGGATGTATTCCCCGATGATTTTGGACATGAGGATGAGGGCGTCCACTTCCTGCTGCGTCCATATGCGGCGGTTGCCGCGCTCCTCGAAACCGATATGGCCGATCACGCGCCCGTCGCACACGATGTCGCATTGGAGGAGCGAGGAGATGGCGCCGTCGAGGATGAACGTTTTCCCTTCCGAGAGGATTTCCGAAAAATCGCTGCAATAATAGATGCCGCTGAAGTCCCGTGTTTGGGGCAGCTTGACGGCTTCGACGGGGACGTTTTGGAACCGTTCCCCGCTGCTCCATTTCGGATCGGAGCACCATTCGTGCGCGATGCTGGCGGACTTCCCATCGGGCGAATAGTTAAAGATGAGGATCTTGTCCACGCGCAAGGTGTTTCCGATGAAATGCAGCGCGTTGTCGATCCCTTCGTGCATGTCGTACATGCTGAAGAGGATGTCGATGATGTCCACCATGATGTTGTTGCGGACGGCGGTGGCGGCGAGGGGCGGGGATGTCTGGACGCCGCTGGCGTCCCCGCCGGAGGACTGCCCGAAGAATTCGTAACGGTTTTTGCCGTTCCCTTTGGCGTGGTACAGGGCGACGTCGGCCTGCCGGAACAGATCCTCATAGGCAATGGGGCGTTCGGTTACGGCGATGCCCACGCTGACGGAGATGGCGTTGCTGACGTTGCTGTTTTTGAACAGGGTTCGGATGGAGGAACAGAGGGACCGCGCGCGTGTGCGGATGCCCGCGGTTTCGGAAACGTCGCGCATATAGACGTGGAACTCGTCGCCGCCCACGCGCCCGATGATGTCGTCTTGGCGGAAGGTGCGCCGGAGCTGGCGGGCGATCTCGATGATGATGGAGTCCCCGGCGAGGTGCCCCATGCTGTCGTTGACGTCCTTGAAATTGTCGATGTCGATCATGAACAGCACGCCGAAACTGCCGGGCCGTGCGTCGCGCAGGGCGATGCGGATCTCCTCTTCGGTGGTGGCCTTGTTGTACAGCCCGGTCATGGAGTCGGTGCGGCTCTTGTCAAGGAGCCTGAGCTGTTCGCGCTTCTGGCGGTCGATGTCGCGCAGCGCGCCCACGGATTTGATGGGCTTGCCGAGGGCGTCCTTGATGTTGGTGCTGTAGAGGGCGAACCAGTGCTTGCTGCCTGAGCGTGTAGGCAGGAACCGTTCGGGTGCGGCCCCCGTGGGGGCTTTTTCGGCGTCGAGGGCGAGGAATGGCCCCCGGAACCCTTCGCTCACGGGATCGATGGGCTCGCCTTTGCCCAGCCGCTCGCGGAAACGGTGGATAACGGGTTCGTGCCCAAAGACCTTATGGTACTTTTGGGTGTAGGTGATGGTGTCCGTCCCGAAATCGTATTCAAAGGGCAGATCTTCGGAAATGTCGGCGATGAGGGCGTATTTGCGGCGCTCATATTCGGCGCTGCGCAGCATCTCCTCCACACGGGCGAGATCGGTAAAGGTGCAGAGATAGATGGGGTATTGGCCTTTGTGGAGCACGCCCTCCACGCGCGTGGCGGAAAGGCGGATGCGGATGGGGGTGCCCTTGCGGACGATCTCCCCTTCCCAGTCGAAAAGGGGAGGGTGCCCGGCGAGCAGCCCGATGAGGCGCGCGGCGGAAGACGGTTCGAGCCAAGGGAGGAGGGCGCTGCCCTGCTGACGGCAGGGCTCGGCGGTTTCCCCGGCAAGCGTGCGGAAAGCCTTGTTCGCCGCGAGCAGGCTGAGCTGCGGATCCGCGGCAACGGTGGCGGTTCCGGTGATTATGTGCGGGTTGTCGAGGAATTCTTGGAGCCTGTTCATTCGACTGTTCTCTTGAATAGGGTGTGGAGACATTCCGGGGGATGCCCCGCATGTCGGGACATATTGGATCGGCGTCGCAAATTCCCGCCAGAATGGGGATGCCCCCGCATGTCGGAATATATCTTAGAGATGAAAAGATACTATTGCATAATCCGGGATGCCCCGCATGCCGGAGAAGATTTTTGGGTAAGGCTCTGTTAGAGCATGTGGTTGCTCCATCTCCACAGTGCGGTGAAAAATACAGCCTTTTTTCTGTGTTCCCCTTGGCGGGATCCACGGTTAAGGCATTTTTCCGGTTATCCCTTTGGAGCTTCAAGGAAAAAAGCATCAACCATTTTC
>URTO01000147.1 GCA_900550745.1 uncultured Desulfovibrio sp.
ACCGGAAAAATGCTTTATCCGCAGCTCCCGCCAAGGGGAAAACCGGAGAAAAAGGCTGTATTTTCACCGCACTGTGGAGATGAAACAGCCACAAACCATAACAGAGCCTATTATTTTAAATATTTTCAAATAAGTAGATAAAAAAACGACACGGCCTAAAAAGTGAAATCTGAATGATGTATTGTTATTTCACCTAACGCATGGCTTCCAGCAAAGGCAGATCCCGATCCATTGATATTAAGGCCCATCCCTTGGGCCACTTTTTTTGCGGCATTGAGGACATCCTGATTCCTATTGGCGTTTTTTGCATCGACAATTCTTATATTTTTGTGGGATGAGTCCGTAAAATACACCGTATTGATAGCCACCTCATCAGACCCGGCGTATTTTGTAAACTGGATATCCATTTTTTCGTTTGTCAACGTATTGGTAAAACAAACCTTCATCATCGCACGCTTGTCATCGCCGACCTGATCCCCTCCGCCCTTTCCGAGGCCCGCCATAATGCCATTTCCAAGATCAAACGCCCTATTCAGGTAGTTGTCTTGAAACTCTCGGCTATCTCTGCCATGCTCAGGTTCTTTGCCGCCTCCCGTATGGTTATTGTTCCCATACGTGAGCAGATACTCTGCCACTTCGCGGAGCGTCGTATTCAAAAACGCTGCGGCTGCTGATCCTTCATCAGCGCATGACGGCAAATACAGCTTCCCCCCGGTATCCATCGCCGCATCGTTGACGTTACGCTTGGCATACACGGCCACCCCGGCGGCCGTAAGGGGCCCGCCGCCGGCCTCACCGTCAACGCCGAGGAAAAACGCACCGAACCTGTTGTCATTATGGTCACTCAGCTTACGGATTTCGTTGACTTCCTCCACAGCCTCATCACATGGCTTGCCCTGCAAAATCTGCTGCCCGAAAGAAAGCTGGATGCGGGACTGCGCTTCGGCTACGGCGGAAAGGGCGGCCTTTTTCTCGGCGTCATCCTGCACGGAAAAATATTTGGGGACGGCAACAGCCGCGAGGATGCCAAGGATGACCAGCACGGATATGATTTCGATCAGGGTAAACCCCAAACGGCAAGAAAGCCCGCAACTGATACGTCCGGAAACGTATGATACGGTAAGACCCAGACGGCAAGGAGAAGGCTTCATGGATTCCCCGGCATGGCGGTAGGGTGACAATGGGGCGGGACTGCTTATCTGTACACAGAACAGATCGGCAAAGCTCTGCAAGCTCACCCGGAAGAATCTTTTCCGGCTTCAAATGAGCGCAGCGCGTTTTCAAAATCCTCCCAGCTCCGGCAGGCGATGATATCCGCCCTGAGCTGTTTCGAGCCTTCGATGTGCCGGACGTAACGCGGCACGATGGTGCGCATCTTGAGCAGCGCCACCTTTTCCGTACTGCGTTCCTTGGCGAGCCGCGCATGTTCCCGGATGCGGGCGAGCAGCGTCGCCACATCGGCAACCTCCGGTTCGCGCCCGGCGAGCAGATCGAGGTGCGCCTTGAAAATCGCCGGATCCCGCAGGGCCCCGCGCGCGTACATGACGGTGTCCACGCCCGTTTCAGCGAGGCAGCGTACCCCGTCCTCCGCCGTGAACAGGTCGCCGCTGGCGATGACGGGCAAGGAAACAAGCGATTTCAGTTCGCTGAGGCATTCCCAGCGCGCCGTCCCGGTGAACCCCTGCTTCGCCGTGCGGGGGTGCAGCGTCAGCCAGCCCGCGCCCAGCGCCTCCAGCGCCGGGGCCAGCACACGCCACGTTTCGGCGGCGGGGGAACGCCCCGGTTCATCCCAGCCGAGGCGCAGCTTGAAGCCCACGCGCCCGCGCCCGGCGGCCCGGATCAGGGCTTCGGCAACGGACAGCGCATTGTCGATGTCCCTGCACATCGCCGCGCCCGCCCCCGTGCGCGCCACCTTGGGGACGGAACAGCCCATGTTGCAGTCGAACCAGACGAATCCCTTGTCCCTGAGCTGCCCGGCCGCCTCCTCCATGAAAGGCGCTTCGCTGCCGAAGAGCTGGACGACGACGGGCCCGTCCTCCGGGCAGGTGGCGAACAATTCCGCCGTACCGGGGCTCTTGTAGATGAGCCCCTTGGCGCTGATCATCTCAGTGCAGCAGACCGCCGCGCCGAACCGGCGGCACAACAGGCGGAAAGGCAAGTCCGACCATCCGGCCAGCGGCGCGAGCCACGGCTTGTCGGGAGCGAAAGGCAAAAAAACGTCGTTCGGCAAGGTGGTCACCATCGGCCGCCCGTCCGCCGCGCGGAGGTTCTCCGTCCCGGCGGCCCGGCGAGGCTTGCGTACAATCTGTACATTATTGTTCGGACAGGGTATTGATAGGGCCTCAACATAAAGGCCCAGCCGCTTCTTAACCCGTTTTAACAACGAATGCCAACCCATATACGAGATCATACATGGCTTTGAAAATAATCACTTATCCCAATCCGCTTCTTGGCAAGCCCAGCCTCCCCATTACTGAAGTCACCGACGAGATCCGTAAGCTCGCCGAAGATATGACCGAAGCGATGTACAAATCGGACGGCATCGGCATTGCCGCGCCGCAGGTGGGCCGGCTCGTCCGCCTCGTCGTCATCGACGTCACGGGCCCTGAAAAGCGCGAAGGGAAAATGGTGCTGGTCAATCCCGTATGGACGCCCCTCCCGGACGCCGGATACGTGGAAAGCGAGGAAGGCTGCCTCTCCGTGCCCGACTACCGCTCCAAAGTCCGCCGTACCGCCCGTGTCCACGTTGAAGCCACCGATCTGGACGGCAACCCCATCAGCTTCGATGCGGACGATCTCCTTGCCGTCTGCGTCCAGCATGAAATCGATCATCTGGACGGCAAGCTGTTTATCGACCGGATCAGCCGCCTCAAGCGGATGATGTTTGAAAGCAAGCTCAAGAAAGGCACCCGTCAGAGTCAGGTGAAATAGATGGCCGCCCCGGAACAGAAAATGCGCGTCGTATTCATGGGGACGCCGGACTTCGCCGCCACGGTGCTCCGCCATGTGGCGGCATGGCCCGGCTGCGAGGTCGTCGCCGCCTATTGCCAGCCCGACCGCCCCGCCGGGCGCGGGCACAAGCTCCAGCCGCCCGCCGTCAAGGTGCTGGCGCAGGAACTCGGCATCCCGGTCTTCCAGCCGCTCAACTTCAAGGACGAAGCCGACCGCGCCGCGCTCGCCGGGCTCCGCCCCGACGCGCTGGTCGTCGCCGCCTACGGCCTCATCCTGCCCCAATCCGTGCTGGACATCCCGACCATCGGGCCTTTCAACGTCCACGGCTCGCTCCTGCCCCAGTACCGGGGCGCGGCCCCCATCCAGCGGGCGATCATGGACGGCAACCATCTCACGGGCATCACCATCATGCGCATGGAGCGCGGGCTTGATACGGGCCCCATGCTGCTCCAGCGCGCGCTCGGCATCGGCATCGACGACACCGCCGCCACCATGCACGACGAGCTGGCCGATCTCGGCGGGCGTCTCATGGTGGAAGTGCTCCGGCAATACGCCGACGGCGATCCCTCCACGCCCATCCCGCAGGAAGAGGCGCTCGCGACCTACGCCGCCAAGCTGACCAAGGCCGACGGGCACATTGACTGGGATGAAAAAGCCGCCGTCATCCATGCCCGCATCCGGGGCGTGACCCCGTGGCCCGGCGCGCAGACGGTATTTTTGCTGCCGGGGCGCGATCCCCTGCCCGCGCTGCTTCAGCCGGGCCGGGTGGGTGAGGCGTTCACCGGCGGACAGCCCGATCCGGGAACCCTCATAGCCTTGCGGGACGGCAAGCTGCTCATCGCCTGCCGTGACGCCCCGTATGAGGTTTCCATGCTCAAGCCCGCCGGAAGCAAGCCCATGTCCGCGGAAGCCTTCTGGAACGGCTACTGCCGCTCGGCGGGCAGGGACGGCTGCGGCCGCGCCGTTTCTCCGGGAACTGTATGATTCATATGGGGGAGGGAAACCCTTCTGGAGAAGGGTTCTCCCTCCCCCATACCCCCACCCTTCCCAAGACTTTTGACTGGTGGGGCGGCAGCGCGGCGGGAGTCCCGTTGTGCGGAAAAGCGTCTTCCTTGATGTTCCTCAATCCTTTCACCTCATTCGGGCGAACCCAAGGTGAACATCTCCAAATCGGCATTTTCCCTGTCCAAGGATGAATACGAAGGCACCGGCAAACGGCTGTTCATCGGCCTGGTGATCGGCACGGCCATCCTGCTCTGCGTGCTGCTTCTGCTCATCTGGCTTGTCCCGACCATCGGGTTCGCGGCCATCCACCCGTGGCTCCCGTTCATCGCGGGCATCGCCTTCGGCGGGGCCATCCTCGGAATCCTTTGGCTTTCCGTGGGGCTGGTGCTCCACGCCTATACCGGAAAGCCCATACTCGGCACGTCACGCCTGCGCGGAATCACCATACGCCTGCTCCTGCCGATCATGGAGCTCATGGGCCGGATGATGCGCATCCCCGTAGCCGCCGTGCGCCGCTCCTTCATCAAGGTCAACAACGAGCTGGTTCTCAGCAGCGGCATCCAGTGCGAGCCGCGCCAGCTTCTCGTGCTCCTGCCCCACTGCATCCAGTCGAGCCGCTGCACCCACCGCCTCACCTACCACATCGACAACTGCGTCCGCTGCGGGGCCTGCCCGCTCAAAGACGTGCTCAGCCTGCGGGACACCTACGGCGTACAGGTCGCCATCGCCACCGGGGGAACCATCGCCCGCCGCATCGTCGTGCAGGCCCGCCCCAAGCTCATCGTAGCCGTGGCCTGCGAACGCGATCTGTCCTCCGGCATTCAGGATACGCACCCCTTGCCCGTCTTCGGCGTCATCAACGAGCGGCCCAACGGCCCCTGCCTCGATACCTTCGTCAGCATCCGACGGCTCGAATCCGCCATCCGGCATTTCATCGGCATGAAATAGCGCGGGGCACGCCTCCGGCGGCTGGGATGCTCTTTTTATCTTGGCTGTACCATAGAAAATGGTTGGTACTTTTTCCTTGAAATTTCAAAGGAATAACCAATAAATGCCTTAGACATGGATTCCGCCAAGGGGGAAACAGGATATAAAGGCTGTATTTTCACCGTGTTGTGGAGATAAAACTAGCCTCTCCGCGCCGACCGGGGCAGTCAGGCGGTTTTCATCGCGCTGCGGGTATGAAACAACCGCATACTATGGCAAACCCCTTACCTTTAAAGAACTGGTTCAAATATCTGGAAGTCTTTTCCATCTCTATTGACTTTTATTATCATCTATAAAATATTCAAAGCCTCATCAACCCCAAATCTTCGTGCGTGAGGCCCACATGCTGAAAGCAATCTCCACTCCGGCGTCCCTGTTGCTTCTTTCGTGCAGTATTCTCATTTTTACAGCGACGTACGCCTTCATCAACAGGTATCAGTTCCTTGCCACCGAAACCCAGCTCATTAAATACGACACATTTACAAATACCATGACGAGTTACCGAGGCACTACCGCGGAAGAAGTCAACCTCGGTACCGGGGAGTATCGCAGCTATACCATCATCAAAGCCGCACGCTGATTTTCTCAACGGAAAATGCTGTTCTGACATCCGGTTGATGTGTCCTCAAGGCTCCCCAAAGATAGCCAAGAATGGAGTCTATCAGCAAGAAAATTGAAGAAAAAGCCT
>URTO01000148.1 GCA_900550745.1 uncultured Desulfovibrio sp.
GAATTGAGAGGAATAACATCAACCATTTCCTATGGCACAGCCTTGCCTTATGCCCCATGCAAAGGGCATGTGCTTTTGGGGAAGAACCATTTGGAAGCCGGCACTCTCAAAAAAGCATTCGGGATACGTCCGGGCACAGCCGCCCAAAACGCGCCGCGTGCCCGGAAAACACGGACGGCACGTTCCGCGGCGTGCCCGCCCTGCGGAACCACCCGCAGGCCCTATGCCTTCCAGTTTTTCGCCACGGCCTTCCATGCTACGGCGTGATCCTTCGCGCCGTAGCCCTGAACCGAAACCATCCGGTGCACATAATCCACCGCCGCGCCCAGAATGAGCGGCGCGCCGTACTCCTTTGCCATGTCGAGGCACAACCTGTTGTCCTTGATGAGCATGTCCACGGTAAAGGTGGGCTCGTCATACCGCCCCTCGACGATGCGGGCACCGATTTCCTTGTAGGCGTTGCTGAGCACGCGGGCGTTGGCGGCGACCGCCACGTCGATGAGCGTCTTCTGGGACAGCCCCATGTGCTCGGCGAGCGCCATAGTCTCGGCGGCGCATGCGTTGATCGCGCCGAGCATCATATTATTGAGCAGCTTCAGCTTGTTGCCGTGCCCAAGCGGGCCGATGTGGAACAGTTTTTCTTCCGATCCGCTGAGCACGAGGAGCACATCCCTGATCTTGGCGAGGGCCTCATCCGAGCCGCCGAGCGCAAAAGCCCAACTTCCAACCCCGGACGGGCTGCCCATGACCGGGGCGTCCACAAAATCAATGCCTTTGGGGGCCAGCGCCTCGCCCATACGGATGTTCACGCCCGGATCGACCGTGCTCATGTTGACGACCACGGTGCCCTCAGGGGCCCCGGACGCGATCCCGCCCTCGCCGAGCACGACCTTTTCCGTGTCGGCGGGGCCGGGGACGAACATCAGAATGACCCCAGCCTTGCCCGCCAGTTCCGCCGGAGAACCGCACATGCTCACCCCGGCCTCGGAAGCGCGCTTGACGGCGGGTGGATACGGATCGTACCCGGCTACGGAGGCCCCGCTTTCCATCAATTTTTTCGCGCAATTGCTTCCCATAACTCCCAGTCCGACAATGCCTACGGTATCCATATGCAATCCTTGCTTGAGTCCGAAAAAAGGTATGACTTCAGCCCCCCCCGCCGAACGGGCGGGGAAACGGTGAAACCAATGAAACGGGATGGTTCCGGCGGAACGCCGGGGGCGGCTACTTTCTGGCGACGGCCTTGCGGGCCGCCTTGGCGATGTCCGCGGCGGTGATGCCGAACACGCCCATCAGATAGGGCGCCTTGCCCACCTGACCGAAATGATCCTTGACGCCGACGCGTTCCAGCGGCGTGGGCCGCTGTTCCGCCAGCACTTCCGCAACGGCGCTGCCGAGGCCGCCGATGACGCTGTGGTTTTCCGCCGTAACCAGCGCGCCTGTTTCAGAGGCCGCCTTGATGACGGCTTCGGCGTCGATGGGCTTGACGGTGTGGATGTTGAGCACGCGGGCGGATACGCCTTCCTGAGCCAGCGTTTCGGCGGCCTGCAAAGCGTTGGCGACGCAGACGCCGGACGCGATCAGGGTCACGTCGGAACCGTCGCGCAGGAGATCGGCCTTGCCGAGATCAAACTCGTAGCCATCGTCAAAGACGTTTTCGGCCTGACGGCGGAAAAGCCGGATGTACACCGGGCCCTCGTGCTCGACGATGGCGGGCAGGGCCTTGCGGAGCTGCACCGAGTCCGTGGGCTCGAACACGGTCATGCCCGGCAGGGTGCGCATGATGCCCATGTCTTCAAGCGCCATGTGCGTACCGCCGTTGAGTTCCGCGCCGACGCCCGGATCGGATCCCACGATTTTGACGTTCAGTCCGGCGTAGCAAACCGAGATGGCGATCTGGTCGAAACAGCGGCGGGAGGCGAACGTGGCGAAAGAATGCACGAAGGGGATCTTGCCGCAGGCGGACAGCCCGGCGGCCACGCCGACCATATTGGCCTCGGCGATGCCCACGTTGAAGGAGCGGTCGGGGTAGGCCGCCTTGAACGGCTTCATGCCGTGCGCGCCGGTCAGATCCGCCTCGACGTCCACGATGCGGGGATCCTCCTTGGCAAGCGCGATCATCGTATCGCAATAGACCTTACGCATTTCCTGAGATTCAAGCATGACGGCATTCCTCGTTCCTTATTGGAGTTCCTGCAAAGCGGCGGCTACGTCTTCGGGCGACAGGGGCATGTTGTGCGAGCTGAGCTTGCCTTCCGCGACCGAAAGCCCTTTGCCCTTGACCGTGGCCATGATGATGGCGGTGGGGCGCTTCTTGATGGTGCGGGCATGGGTCAGCGCGGCTTCGAGATCCGAGAAGTTGTGCCCGTCGATGCACAGGGTCGCCCAGCCGAACGCCTCCCAGCGCTTGTCGAGCGGGCGCACGGCGTTGATCGCGTCGGTATAGCCGTCGATCTGCATCCCGTTGTCGTCCACCAGCACGACAAGGTTGTCGAGCTCCTGGCTCCCGGCATACATGGCCGCTTCCCAGATCTGCCCTTCCTGCTGCTCACCGTCGCCGACGATGCAGTAGACGCGGTAATCCTTGCGCTCCATGCGCGCCGCCAGCGCCATGCCCACCGCCGCCGAAAGCCCCTGCCCAAGCGAGCCCGCGGTCATGTCGATGCCCGTGGTCAGCTTCATGTCGCAATGGCTCGGCAGCCTCGTGCCGGGCTGGTTCAGAGTGAGGAGGACTTCCTTATCGAAATACCCCTTCATGGCCAGCAGGGTATACAGCGCGGGGCCGGCATGGCCCTTGGAGAGCACGATGCGGTCACGGTCGGACCAGCCCGGCTCTTCGGGGCGCACGCGCATTTCTTCATAATAAAGGTAGACCAGCGCTTCGATGAGGGACAGGGAGCCGCCCACATGCCCGACGCCGATCTGGCCGATCATTTTGGTGAGCAACTGCCTCGCTTCCTTGCTCAGCTCGGTGAGCTGCCGCAATTTCCGCTCGTTCATGGTTCAGCCTCGACTTCCTTACAGATGTTGTTCCGGTTCGGGGGACGTGCCCATCACGTCCCCCTGCCCGGTCGTTTCCAAAACCGACTGCCACAGGTCGGAACGCACGCTCATGGTGCGGCGCTTGCGCGTTACCAGCTCCAGCGGCAGATGGACGAACTTGTCCATAATGTTGGCTACGACCATGCCCGTCTTCCCGCTCATGGCCGCATGCACGGCATGTTGGCCCAAAAAGCCGCAGTACAGCCTGTCGTTGGCGTTGGCGGGGACGGAACGGATCATGTAGCTCGGATCGATATATTTGAGATAGTAAGGTATCTTTTTGGCTGAAAAGTATTCGGCGATCTTCCCGCGCAGGAACCCGGTGATGTCGCCGAGGGCCTTGTTGCCCGAAGCGTCGCAGCGGGTTTCGTGCTCGGAAAGCAGATCCTGCCCCGCCCCTTCCGCCACGGCGAGCACGGCGTGGGAGTGCTCGGCAAGGCATTTTTCCAGAGCCGGGAACAAGCCCCGTTCCCCGTAAAGGCTAAAGGGGACTTCAGGGACGAGCACAAAATTGACCTCACGCATGGAAAGGGAGGCATTGGCGGCGATGAAGCCCGACTCGCGCCCCATCAGCTTGACGATGCCGATGCCGTTGAAGACGCTGGCGGCCTCGATGTGGGCGCAGCGGATGGCGTCGGCGGCCTTGTCCACCGCCGTTTCAAAGCCGAAGGAATGGGGGATGAAATTGATGTCGTTGTCGATGGTTTTCGGAATACCGACAATGGAGATGTGCTTGCCGCGCCGGGCGACCTCCTGCTGGATGGACGCCGCAGCCTTCATCGTCCCGTCGCCGCCGATGATGAACAGTGCGCTGATGTTCAGGCGCTCAAGGGCGGTGGCGATTTCGGATGAAGACTGCGGCCCTCTGGACGTGCCGAGGATAGTCCCGCCGAACTCGTGGATGCCTTCCACGCTGTGCGGCGTCAGTTCACGCACATCATACTGATAGGAAGGGATGAACCCCTGCAGCCCGTAACGGATGCCCAGGACTGACGGGACGTGGTAGGCGTTGTACGCCGTCATCACGATGGCCCTGATGACGTCGTTGATGCCCGGGCACAGCCCGCCGCAGGTCACGATGGCGCACTTCGTCTTGCTCGGATCGAAGTAGATCCGGTTGCGGGGCCCCGCCAGCTCAAAGGACATGGGGCACGGCGCGGCGCCTTCTTCCAGCAGTTCCTCATCCACGTTGAAGACAACGCGCCGCTCGCCGCCCGTCGCCATGTTGGACGACAACGGGGAGTCGATTTCCGGCGTTCCGAGGCATTGGATGCGGATCTCTTGAGCCGAGACGGGCGCAGCTTCACAGGTGTCCATGCGGGTTCCTTCCTTTTATTTTTCTTTGACCCTGCCGCAGGTCCTGCGCACGATAAGTTCCGTGTCGAGCAGGTACTGCACTTTGAGCGGGGTTTGCGACTCTATGGCCGAAATCATGATGTTCGCCGCCATCTGGCCCATTTCGTAGCAGGGCGTCTTGATGCTCGTCAGCGGCGGGTTGAAGTAGGCGGCGATGTCGATGTCGTCAAAGCCGCAGACGGAAATGTCCTCCGGGACGCTCAGCCCCGCTTCGGTGATGGCGCGCATGGCACCGATGGCCAGATAGTCGTTCACGCACAGCACCGCCGTCGGGGGATCCTGCAATTTCAAAAACGCCCGCATGGACTCCTTGCCGAGCAGGTAGGAAGGCGGCTGCGAGCGGATGAGTTCCGGGTCGAAGGGAATGCCGTTGTCGGCAAGCACCTTCTTGTAGCCTTCCATACGGTCGATGGTGCGGCGCGCGCAGGTCATGGGGCCGACCAGAAAACCGATGCGCTTATGTCCGAGATCAATGAGGTATTTGACGCTCGTATAGATGGATCGCGCGTTGTCGATGCCGATATAGTTCACGCTTTCGTCCGGCACTTCCCACAGGATGATGCAGGGGATGCCCGCCGCCTCCAGCGTTTTCATGTAATCCACATTGCTCATGTCCAGCCCGACGAGGATGAGCCCGCCGATGCGCTGCTCGTGGAAGCGCCGCATGGCGAGGCGCTCCTCCTCCGGCGAGAACTGCGACAGGGCCACCTTGCACGAGTAGTTCCGCTCCGAGCACGTTTTCTGGATCGCCATCAGGTTCACGCCGAACGCCGCATACGTCGGCGAAGGCAGGAGGATGCCGATGGTGTCCGAGCGCCTCTTGGAAAGGGATCCCGCCGTCGCGTTGTAGACGTAGTTGAGCGCTTCCGCGGCGGCCCTGACCTTGCTGACCGTTTCCGCAGGCGTTTTGTCCGGCTCGCGGAGGGCGCGGGATACGGTCGAAAGCGAGACGTTCGCCTTGATGGCGACGTCCTTTATGGTCGCCCGGGTGTTATTGAAACCGTTTTCATTCATTTTATTGTTTTTTTTCAATGTATTATCCATTTATTTTGTACTTCAATGAGTACGTTTTCAATCTAGCCGCCCATAAAACCGCTGTCAAGCCTCTTTGCAACGTTTTTTTTGCGTTCACCCCCTTGGTTCCGAAAAGAGCCGGTTTTTGCAGCTTCCGCCACCCCATGCAGCGGAAAAGAATGTGCCCAAAGTAAAAACAAATTATATGTGTAGAT
>URTO01000149.1 GCA_900550745.1 uncultured Desulfovibrio sp.
TATAGTTGTTTTATTTCAGCAGTATGTTGAAAATACAGGCTTTTTCTCCAATTTTTCGCTGACTGATCCCATGATTGGGGCACGTTATTGGTTATTCTTTTGGAATTTCAAGAAATAAAACATCAACCGTTTCCTATGTCACAGCAAATTTTAGAGTTCATTTGCTCCAGCCCTCCGCAGTTCCGGGGGACGTATGCGGACGGGAAATGCTCGGCAGTCCCCGGATCCGCCATCGACCCATACGAAAGTCTTTGGGGAGGGAGAGGGGAGGCTTGGAGGGGAGAGGGAGGGGCTTTCTTCAGAAAGGCCCTCCCTCTCCCCTCCAACTCCCTTACCCCATCCTTTTGAACATCTTGTCCAGATCGCTGGTGCCCCATTGCAGGACGCAGGGCCGCCCGTGCGGGCAGAACTGGCGGTTCTCGGTCATGAGCCACTGGGCGATGAGGTTGACCGCTTCATCCGGGGCAAGGGCGTCCCCGGCCTTGATCGCGGCTTTGCAGGCCATTGTAGCCCAGAGCGAATGGAGATCCTCCTTACGCCCGGCGAGTACCTCACGGATGAATTCCCCGGCGGCGGCACGCTCCAGCAAAGGCGGCACGGCGCGCACTTCGAGCACGGTTCCGGCTCCCTGCTCCCGCAGCGCCAGTTCAAAGCCGAGCGCGGCGAGGGATTCGTGGAACTCCTGAATGCGTTCCCGTTCCGCCGGATGCAGGGTATATTCAAGCGGCAGCACCAAGGGCTGGGACATGCCCGAAAAGCCCCCGGCCTCTATCCGGGACACCAGCACCCGTTCGTGCGCGGCGTGCTGGTCGAGGATCAGCAGGGACGCATTCTCGCGGCTGTTGCGCATATCCCGGAGCAGCAGATACGTCCCGCCGATCTGCCCCATGTACACGTAAGGGCCGACGCGTACTTGGCCTTCGCCGAGCTGTTCGATTTCAGGCTGTTCCGGTTCGGACTGTTTCGGCCCGGAAGGTTTGGCGCGGTCGGCGGCTGGTGCGGCTGACGGCTGCACGGCGGCATACGGCGGGTTTTCCGGCGACGGAGCCGAACCTGCCGTTGGGGGCTGCGGAGCCGCGAACGCTTGGGGGGCTTCGTGGAAGGCAGACGCGGCGGGCTTGTCGGGAGCCATATCCCAAGGAAGCCCTTCCTCGCCGTACAGCAGCGGATCAGGGGCGGAGGCCGGTTCGGAGGATGTCCGCCCCGACACGGGGGGCACGGAGGAAGGCGTTTCCTCGTGATCCGGCGGTATGAGGGGTTGCTGCTGAGGCCGCATGATCCGCTCCCGATCCGCTTCGCCCCAAAAGCCGAGGGGCTTGGGCTCGTACGCAGGGGCATGGCACGCTTTTTCGCCGGAAGGGGCCGCATCAAGATCGCCCGTGGGAAGGCTGCGGACAACCGCCTCTTCCACGGCCCGGAGTACGGCCCCGAACACGGAACGCTCATCCCGGAAGCGGACTTCAATCTTGGCCGGGTGTACGTTGACGTCCACTTCTTCCGGCGGCAGTTCCATAAACAGGACGATCTGCGGGTATTCCTTGGAGAGGAGGCGCCCCTTGTAGGCCTCGCGGACGGCGCGCAGGATGACTTTGTCGTTGACGGCCCTGCCGTTGACGTAGAGCAGCATCCGGTCGCCGCGCGGCTGGGCCTGTCCGGGCGGCGAGGTCAGCCCGTGGACGCGGATGTCATGGGTGGTGCGGTCGAACGGCAGCAGGGTTTCCGTAACGGAGTCGGGCCAGATGACCGAGAGGCGTTCCTGAAGGGACTGTCCGGCGGGGAAGCGCAGGACTTCCCGCGTCCCGGCAAGGAAGATGAAGCCCGCGTCCGTGTGCGTGAGCGCCAGACGGGTGAGGAGTTCCTGCGCGCGCTTCTGTTCGGTTGCGGGCGCTTTCAGAAATTTGAGGCGGGCGGGGATGGTGGCGAAGAGGTCGCGGATTTCGACGACCGTTCCCTTGTGCAGGCCGCTCGGCCCTTGCTGGGCGAGCACGCCGTGTTCCATCTGGATGAAGGCCGCATCGGGTTCGGCGTCTTCCGAGGCGCGGAAAGCCGATTCCATGCGGAAGCTGGACACGGACGCGATGCTCGGCAGGGCTTCGCCGCGGAACCCAAAGGAACTGATGTGCCAGAGATCGTCCATGCTGGTTATCTTGCTGGTGGCGTGGCGCGTGACGGCCAGCTCCAGCTCGGCGGCGGGGATGCCCACGCCGTTGTCCCTGACCCGGATAAGGCTCTGCCCGCCGTTTTCCAGCGTGACCTCGATCAGCGTTGCCCCGGCGTCGAGGCTGTTTTCCACAAGTTCTTTGACTACGCTCGCGGGGCGCTCCACGACTTCACCCGCTGCGATCTGATTGCGCAGTTCGGGGGAAAGGAGGTGGATGCCGCGGCGTTCGGCAGGTGAACCGCCGTGAGGAGGTGTTTCGTTCATGTCATTTGATATAGTGCCTTGCGGAAAAAGGCGCAAGTGGATACCGTAAGAGAAAGCGGAACGCCGGGCTGCGTTCCGTGGGATGGGGCGTTTTGCCCATACCGCAACAGATGGAGGTTTCCATGCGTCGTCTTTTCTTGTCCGGCCTGATGGTTCTGGCTTTTTCCTTTACCGCGTTCGCCGGTGTGGATGTGAGCAAACTCCAGCTTCCCGGCGACATCACGCAGGCACAGGCCGATACGGTCATCAAGGGCGCCCTCGCCAAAGCCAAAGAGCAGGGCGTGCCCATGAACATTGCCGTCGTGGACGCCGGGGGGAACCTGAAGGCCTTCACGCGCATGGACGGGGCTTTCCTCGGCAGCATCGACGTTTCCATCGGCAAGGCCCGTACCGCCCGCCTGTTCAACATGCCGACCTCCGCCCTCGGCGCGGCTTCGCAGCCCGGCAAGGAGTTGTACGGCATTGAAGTCACCAACAACGGGCTGGTCATTTTCGGCGGCGGCGAACTGCTCAAGAACAAGGACGGCGTCATTGTCGGCGCTATCGGCGTGAGCGGCGGCAGCGTGGCTGAGGATACCAACGTAGCCAAGGCCGGCGTCGCGGCGTTCAAGTAGTCGGCTGCATACAAAAACGGGAAGGGGGCCGGGAATAGGCAGGTGCGCTTGCCGCCCCTCCGCAGCCCCTTTCCTTTAACAGCCCTTTTTTCTCTCCGCAGCCGAAATGGAGCCGATAGCCGGAATCCGCCGGGTCGCATCCCATAATGGGGGCGGGTAAGTGAAGGTTTTCGGCGGGGTTCCCGTCAGGCAGGGCAAAGGCATGTGGGCCGGAAGGTTCCCATGCCTTTGCCGTTTTTGGGGCGTTCAATCCGTGCCGTGGATCTTGGCGGCGGTTTCTTCGTCCAGAATCGTGCGGAGTTCACGCAGGAATTCATTGCCCTCGAAGTATTCTTTTCCGTAGCCGAGGTTGAACCGGTAGTCGAAGTCCGCCGGGTTGCGCCCCTGATTGTGCTGGATGATGGTTTCCGCCTTGTCCAGCGCCTTGACGAGCCGGGCTTCCGGGGTGGCGTTCGCATTGTATTCACGCCACAGGGCCAGCAAGGATTCGGCTTCCCGTTCGGGGAGCAGGGAAAAGGCCTTGTGTACGGCCCGGCTTTCCTCGTCGTTTTTTTCTTGCGGGTCTGGGCACAGGGCCGCCGAAATATCCCCGCCGTAGAGTTCGCCCATGTCGTGGATGAGGCTCATCATAAGCACTTTTTCCCTGTCCAGTCCGGGAAGGCGTCTCGCTGCGAGCCCGGCGAACAAGGCCAGCCGCCACGAATGTTCAGCCGTGCTTTCCCGCCGTCCGTCGTGTGCCCATGCCGTGCGGGTGACAGCCTTCAGCCGTTCGGCTTCCTTGATGAACCGCAGATAGTGTTCGATGAAGTCCACTGGTGTTTCCTTGGGCGTCCCAGTCAGGCCAGCTCTTTTTTGAGGTAAAGCATGTCCGTGAGGAGAACGCCGTTTTCGTAGATAGGTTCGGGGTAGTTGTCGGTAAAGAACCCGGTGACGGTGTGCGAGGGCGTGAAGCCGAGCCGGGTGTAAAAGGCCACGCCGCTGTCTGAGGTTCCCACATACATTGTTTGGAAACGTGCCGCATAGTATTTGAACAGGGCCGCCATCAGACGGGTCGCGTGCCCCTGCTTTTGGAATTGGGGATCGGTGGCGAGGTTTTTGAGTTCGCAGGCCATATCGGAATACGGGGTGACCACAGCCACGCAGACGGGCGCGCCGCCGATGGAGAGGACGTGCATATCCCCGGCTTCCAGATAGCGATCGATCATGGCTTCGCAGGGGTCCGCGAGCAGAAGGAGCGGGAGATACTGTTTTTTGTCGGCCTTGATGGTCTGGAAGGTGGTCATTGTTGCGCCTCGAAAAAAGGTTGGCGGCATTTCCGCCCGTGAGGAAAAAGGAAAGCGCCTGCCGTCCCGAAAGGGGCGGCGGGTACGGAAAAGGGGGAGCGGCGTACCGCGCGGGGAAAGCCCGCAGGGTATTCCGTCCCCCTCGTTAGGTCGGATGGGGTGCCTTATGCCAGAGCCAGCGAACCTTCGTAGGCGGGCCGCTTTTCGCGGGCCTTGCGGTTTTGGGCCTCTTCAAGGGAGAGGTCGATGAGCTGGAGCGCCCGTTCGCTTTCCGCCTTGCGCAGGAAGGCGTTGTTCAGTTGATGGCCTGAGCAGCAGATTTCAAACTGGCCCTGAATGGGCATGCCGAGCATGGCCATGTCGCCGATGAAGTCCAGCACCTTGTGGCGGACGAATTCGTCCTTGTAGCGAAGCCCCTCAGGATTCATCACGCCGTTGTCGTCGAGCACGACAACGCTTTCCAGGGAGCCGCCGCGGGCGAGGCCGTGGCTGTGCAGATATTCGACATCCTTGAAGAAGCCGAAGGTGCGGGCGTTGGCGACGCGGGCGAATGTTTCCGGGGTGACTTCCATGCTGAAGCGTTCCCGGCCGATGGCCGGATGGGGAAAGTCGATGGTGCAGTCCACGCGGAACCCGGCATAGGGGAGCGCGCGGATATACTTGTTGCCGTCACGCAGCTCCAGAGGGCGGCTGATGCGCATCACCTTGCGGGGCGCGGGCAGCTCACGGATGCCGGCTTCGGCGAACAGCTCCAGAAACGCCGCAGCGGAACCGTCCATAATCGGGATTTCACCGCCTTCGACGCTGATGATCAGGTTGTCGATGCCAAGGCCAAGTACGGAAGCCAACAGGTGTTCCACCGTGGAGACGGTGGCCCCGTTCGAGCCGAGAGTGGTGGCGAGCACCGTCGTGGCGACGGCTTTGGGGGCGGGACTCACGCGGCGGATGCCATCCGGGGTATGGATGTCAAAGATGATGCCCGTGTTGGCCGAAGCGGGACGAAGGGCAAGGTAAACCTTGTTGCCGCTGTGCAGGCCAATGCCGGAACAAGTAACGACGCGTTGAATAGTAGTCTGGTTCATGGAATCCCTCCGCTCTAACCTATAGCAAGAAGCGGGCCAAATTCTTTATTTTTGTATCTCCCTTGAACAATACGAAAAAAATGTATTGTGACAAAAAAACAATCGTGTCTTTTTCACAACACTGTGGCCCTCAAGCCGCAGGCTTCCGGGCGCTCGCCACGCGATCG
>URTO01000150.1 GCA_900550745.1 uncultured Desulfovibrio sp.
GGATGGGGGTGGAGGGGGAAGGGGAAACTTTCTTAGAAAGTTTCCCCTTCCCCCTCCAATCTTTTTACTCCTTCCCCGCGAGTCCTTCCAGCCAGGCGTTGAGCCCGGTCAGATCGGAACCGTGAGGGTAGGCGGTATTCTCAAAGAAGGGGCCGCGCCCGTAAAACAGCGTCTCGGCGGCTTCGGCGGCGTCGCTGTCCGTGGTGGCGTCGCCGACCATGACCGCGTCGGCGGGATCGACGCGCTCCTTGCGGACAATGCCCTTGAGCAGTTCCGCCTTGGCGGGCGGGGTGCCGCAGATGCCGGTGAAGTAGCGGGCGAGGCCGCGCCGTTCCAGAACGGACCGAAGCTCTTCCTGCGGCGTGCCGGAGCAGACGTACATGGGCACGCGCCCGTGCCAGTGTTCGAGGACATCCATGACGCCGGGCACGAGCGGCGCGTTCAGGACGTTGTCCAGCGCATAGGAAACGAACCGGGCGCAGCAGTCCTCCATTTCCTCAGGCGTGATTTCACGGTGGAACACCTCGCGGTAGAGCCATGCGAATTTTTCGCGGCGGCTCACCCCGCCGTGCAGGGTATGGTAGAGGACGAGGCGGTCGCGGGCTTCCGCGCCGAGCGGCTCCGCCACCTGTGCGAAGGCTTTGGTCTTGGCGTCAACGGATTCGAGGATGACGCCGTCGCAGTCGAAAACGATGAGTGAAAGGGCCATACGCTTAGGCTCCGGGGAACAGGACGGCGAGGAGGTTCCTGATGGTGTCCGTTTCCATGATGATCCGCGCTTCCTTGGCGTAGGAGCCGACGTGCGGGGTCAGGATGACGTTGTCCATCTCCTTGAGCGGGCCGTCATAGGGTTCCTTGGCGAAGCAGTCGAGGGCCGCGCCCGCCAGATGCCCGGCGGTGAGCAGGCCGAGGAGGGCCTTTTCGTCGATGAGCCCGCCGCGGGCGATGTTCAGGATGAAGCTGCCGGGGCGCATCAGGGAGAGGCGGCCAAGATCGAGCAGCGGGGCGCCGTTTTCGGTCTTGGGGCAGTGCAGGGTGATGATGTCCGCCCAGCCCATCAGGTCGTCGAGCTCAAGGCGCGTATAGCCGGGGACGTCGGCAAAGGGATCGTGATAGCCGATGTTCACGCCGAACGGTTCGAGGAGGTGCGCCACCGTCCGGCCGATTTTGCCGAAGCCCACGATGCCCACGTTCTTGCCGTGCAGGAGGTTGCCCATGCGCTTCTTCCAGACGCCGGAGCGCAGTTCGCGATCCTGATGCGGCACTTGGCGGAGCAGGCTGAGGATGAGGCCCAGGGTCAGTTCAGCGACGGCCAGCGTGGGGCCGTCCGGGGTATTGCGGACGGCAATGCCTTTTTCGGCGGCATAGGCGCGGTCAACGTTGTCCATGCCCGTGCCGCAGCGCGAAATGACCTTGAGGTCGGGCAGGGCGTCCATGACTTTTTTGGTGAGCGGTTCGGTTCCGGCGGCGACGCCGTGGCAGCCTTCCAGCATCTGGATGGCTTCCTCTTCCGTCAGGGCGCGGCCCTTGTCGTTCATGACGTATTCGACGCCCGCCTGTTCGAGCAGCTTCAGCGGCTCGTCGCTGTATCGGGCGAAAGAAGATGTGGTGATGGCGATTTTCATGGCGAAACATCCTTTGGGCTGGATGGGAAACGCCGTTCCGGCGTGCGGGGCGGCGTTGGGCAATCAATCCTTGCGACGGCTGCCGATGACGCGCGCGGGGACGCCGCCCACGATGGCGTAGGGCTCCACGTCGCGCGTGACCACGGCGCCCGCCCCGACCACGGCCCCGTGCCCGATGCGGGTTCCTGGGGTGATGGTGCAGTTCGCCGCGATCCAGACGTCATCCTCGATGACGATTTCTCCGTACAGGTGACCCTGTAGCATGATAGGCTTTTCAAGGCTATCAAAACAATGGTTGGCGGCGCGCAAGACGGTTCCGGGGCCGACGGCCACCTGCCTGCCGATGCGGATGAGCCCGCCCGATGCGTCCACGGTCACGCCGGGGCTCAGGGCCGCGTCCTCGCCCATCTCCAGCGTCCCGCCCTCGGCATAGAGCTGGCAGCCCCTGCCGATGCGCACGCCGTCCGCGAGGCTCATGTTTTTGCAGCCCTGCATGGCGAGGCCGGTGCCGAACCGGGCCTTGCCGCAGCGTCTGAACAGGGGACGCCACAGGAGCAGGCGCGCGCCCATGCCAGCGGCCGTCGGGATCCACGCCAACGCCGCAATGATGAGTTCTTCGAGGAAATGTTTCATGGTGATATGCCTCCGGCGGGCTTGCACCCGCAAGGGGGCGGCGCCCCCTGGCCCGGCTATGGGTGGATGATGAGCGGGAGGCGCCGCGTTTTCGTCCTTGGCCTGCGCCCCCGGCGGATTCTGAAGGCCGCGTCATAGAAAATGGCGGATGCTTTTTCCTTTGAAATTTCAAAGGAACAGCCGGAAAAATGCCTTATCCATGGATTCCGCTGATGGGAAAACGGGATAAAAAAGGCTGTATTTTTCACCGTGCTGCGGAGATGAAACGACCACATACCCTGACAGGGCCATTCTGAAAAGGCGGGCCGAAGTGAATAAAAAGGGGGAAAGCCGCCGCGCGGCCTCCCCACCCAAAACTTGAGGGGATGAGGGGCGGCGGAGGCGGAAGGCCCTTTCAAAGGGTTTCTCCCTCTCCGCCGTTTTTCTCCCCTTTCCCCGTTACTTCGTGTAGCTGATGCGCAGGGCGTCGTCCTTCATCATTTCGCGGACGCGTTCGAGGTCTCCCTGCGTATCGACGCTGAGGGTCCGCTTGTCGGTGGGAACCATGCGGACCTTTTCGCCGTGTTCGAGAATGCGCATCATATCGACGGATTCAATGATTTCCAGCGGGCATTCGTCCATCGCGTTGAACTTGAGCAGGTAGTCGCGGCGGAAGGGGATGATGCAGACCTGCTTGTGCATGGGCACATGAGGGGTTCCCTTGCGGCGGGACGGGATGGGCTCGCGGGAGAAGTAGAGGGCGTCGCCGTTCAGGTCGGTGACGACCTTCACTTCGTTGGGATCTTCAAATTCTTCCTCGGTGGCGAGGTCGGCCATGAGGTTCACGACGTTGATGGAGGGGTCTTTGAGCATGGGTTCGACGGCGGCGTCGATCATGTCGGGGGTGATCATGGGCTCGTCGCCCTGCACCATGACCACGATGTCGGCGCGCTGCCCGGTCATTTCCTCGATCTTGAGCATGGCTTCGGCGGTACGGGTCGTGCAGCGGACATGCGTGTCGGCGGTCATCACGGCCTTGAGCCCGGCGGAGGCCGCGTAGTCCATCACGACCTGATCGCAGGTGGCGATCCATGTGGAGGACAGTTCTTTGCACATGGCGGTGCGGATGGCCACATGGCCGACCATCGGGATGCCGTGGATGTCGGCAAGGGGTTTGCCGGGGAAGCGGCTGGAGCCCATGCGGGCGGGGATAATGGCGATGATATTCATGAGGCGTCTCCTGAGCTGTGTCGGTTAGTCGGCTTTGTCAACCATCAGATACCCGCCGAGCTCCTTGAGGTCGGGGTGCAGTTCCTGATGGATTTCTTCCATGACCTTGAGCACGCCCTGTCCGAGTTCGGTGGACAGGTGCGGGGTCATCTTGCGGCCCACCTTGGGCATGAAGGCGTACGGCGTGATCTGGTAGTGCCCGCTGTTGGGGTCGTGCTGGTACTTGATTTCAATGGGTTTGCCGAGCATTTCCTCGATCATGCGGAACAGGTCGCCCACCCGCATGGGCTGGTTGCCGGTGAGCACGATGTTCTGGTTGGCGTATTCCGGGCTGAGGATTTCCACGGTGCTGAGGGCGGCGTCCTCGACGTGGATGTACTCGCGCAGGGCCGTGGGCGCGCCGTAATAGGTGATCGTGCCCTTTTCCAGCGCCTCGGCCACGAAACGGTTGATCGCGTTGCGGCGGTCGGCGCGGGGGCCGTAGAGCGAGCCGTAGCGCAGGATCGTGTATTCGAGGCCGAACATATCGTGATAATTTTCGATATACAGTTCGCACGACTGTTTGCTGCACCGGTAGAAGCCGCCGGACTTGCCGTACACATAGAGCGTGCTGGCGAAGACGTAGCGCTTGACCCCGGCCTTGCGGCAGGCTTCGAGCAGGATGACGTTGCCGAGGACGTTGATGCGCGCGGTTTCCACGGGCTTCTGGTTGGATTCGCCGATGTCGGCGAGGCCCGCGAAGTCAAATACGGCGTCCGCGCCGCTCACGACGGCATTGACCAGATCTTCGTCCAGGAGGCTCCCCGTGACCATCTTCTGGTCGGGGCGCAGGTACGGGGAGGGGCGCAGATCGACGATGGTGACGTCATGGCCCGCGTCGGAGAGCTTGTCGCATACGTGCGATCCCAAGAAGCCGGAACCGCCGAAGAAAACGATTTTCATACAGGTTTGTCCTACCTTATTTCCCCTCTTCAAAGCTGAAAGTCTTTGGAGGCGGAGGGGAGGGGTTCGGGGAGGGGAGGAGGAAGCCTTTATCCAGAAAGGTTCCTCCTCCCCTCCCCGTCATTATCGCGTTACCGTTTCGGGCAGGCGCAGCCGTGGAGGAGGAAAACCGCGTCGATGCCGTAGGCGATGAACCGGTAGCCGTCGGCGATGCACTTGGCGAGGCGTTCGGGTTCGGGCTGCACGACGTGGTTGCCCATGGGCATGTTGTGGCGCTTGCAGGCTTCGTTGATGCTGTCCATCACGGCGACGAAATCGGGGTGATCGAACTGCCCGGTGAGGCCCATCGAGCCGGAGAGGTCATACGGGCCGACCATGATGGCGTCGAGGCGGGGGTGGGACAGGATGGCGTCGAGCTGTTCCACGGCGCGGATATGCTCGATCTGCGCAACGAGGAGGATGTCCTTCGCCGCGCCCACGCGGTAGGGATCGAAATCCCTGCCGTACATATTGGCGCGGGAATAGCCCACGCCCCGGCTGCCGCCCGCGTCGGGGTACAGCGAAAGGCTGATGGCCCGGTCAAGCTGCTCGCGGGATTCGATCATGGGGAAGACGAGCCCCTGCGCGCCGGAGTCCAGCGCGTCCTTGATGGGCCGCAGCTCCGCCTGCGCGATGCGCGCGAAGGGCGTGGAGCCGCCCCGTTCGATGGCGCGGAACACGTCCGGGAGGATGGCCCGCGTGAACGCGCCGTGTTCCATGTCCACCGCCACCCAGTCGTAACCGGATGCGCCCATCACTTCCGCAACGTCCGCCGAAGGGAACTGGAGCCACGTACCGATCGTGGCCTTGCCCCCGCGCATCATAGCCCGTATTTCCTGTGCCGTCTTCATCAAAATATCCCTCTATGTTTTGGGGCCGCCCGCCTCTCCGGGGAGGCGCCCGGCAGCCGGCCTTGCCGGTGGAATGCTTTACAATGTCCCGGCTCCGGCCCGCAGGCCGCCGCCAGCCTGCAACTATAAACCCGCCCGTTCCCGCACGCAAGCTCTGGAGGTGTGGGGCGGAGGCAGAGATTGGGGAGGGGGAAGGGAAACTTTCTGGAGAAAGTTTCCCTTCCCCCTCCCCAAA
>URTO01000151.1 GCA_900550745.1 uncultured Desulfovibrio sp.
CCTTTCTTCAGAAAGGTTCCCCCGCCCCTCCCATCTTTACGCATCAATCAATTACAGTTGCAGCGTGCCGCGGAACTCGGCGAGGTTCTTGATGCCGAGCTGCTGGCACAGATGGGGGAGCTCTTCGGCGATCCTGAAGGCGGCGTCGGGGCGGACGAAATTCATGGTCCCGACTTCCACCGCGTACGCGCCGACGAGGATAAATTCCAGAACATCCTGTGCGCAGGTGATGCCGCCGATGCCGATGACCGGGATCTTGACGGCGTTGCAGACCTGCCAGACGCAGCGCAGGGCCACGGGCTTTACGGCGGGGCCGGAGAGCCCGCCCACCACATTGGCGAGCAGGGGCTTGCGCGTCTTCACGTCGACGCCCATGCCGGTGATGGTGTTGATGCAGGAAATGGCGTCGGCCCCGGCCTGTTCAGCGGCCTTGGCGATGACGGTGATGTCCGTCACGTTGGGCGACAGCTTCACAATGACGGGCAGGTTCCCCGCATGTTTTTTGACCGCTTCGGTCACTTCGGCGGCGAGGGCCGGATCCTGCCCGAACAGCACGCCCCCGTTTTTCACATTGGGGCAGGAGATGTTCACTTCCAGTCCGGCAATGCCTTCCTCGGCGGCGAGGATGCCCGCCAGCTCCGCGAACTCAGCGGGGGAGGTGGCGTACAGGTTGGCGATGACCGGCGTTTCATGCCACGGCAGGCGGGGCAGCTTGCTCTTGAGGAAGGATTCCACGCCGTCGTTCTGCAAGCCCACGGCATTGAGCATGCCGCAGGGGGTTTCCGCCACGCGGGGCAGCGGATTGCCGGGGCGCGGCTTCAGGGAAAGCCCTTTGACCACGATGCCGCCGAGGTGCGTGAGATCGCCGTAACCGGCGAACTCGACGCCGTATCCGAACGTGCCGGAGGCCGTCAGGACGGGGTTCTTGAAGACAAGCGGCCTCGTGTTCCCGGAAGGCTTATGGGATGAAGAAAGTCGTACGGTGAAGCGTTCCATGGCTAAGCCTCCAAGGTGATCTGATCGGCCCAGAACACGGGCCCATGCGTGCATGTCTGCACGGGTGTTCCGGCCTTTTCTTCGACGGGCCACTTTTCCGTCGTCTTGGTGACGCAGCCGAGGCAGGCGCCTACGCCGCAAGCCATGCGGCTTTCCAGGGAAAGCTGGCAGCGCGCCTTGGCCTCCAGCGCGAACCCCTGCACCGCCTTGAGGAACGGGGCCGGGCCGCAGGCGAGCACAAGGCCGTTGCGTTCGGCATAGGCTTCGATGCGCGAGCGGACATGGTTGAGGAACCACTCAAGGTCTTCGCCGGTGTTCTCATGGAAGGATTCCACGTCGATGCGCTCCCCGAGGCTTTCCACAGGATAGCAGTCTTCGGGCAGGCGGTGGCCGAAGACCATCGAAAGGACGCCCGGCGTGGGGTGGCGTTCCGCATACCCGACGAAGGGCGCGATGCCGATGCCGCCCGCGAGGAGCAGCGTCGGGGTTCCGCCTTCCACGGCGAAACGGTTTCCGAGGGGCCCCCAGAGGTGCACCTTGTCGCCGCGCCGGAGTTTGGCCATTTTTTCGGTGCCTCTGCCGGCCACCTGAAAAAAGATGACGAGCTCATTGGTGCTCACCCGGCAGATGGAGAACGGACGGGCCCAAGGCATATCGAGCGCCCAGCCCTGAGGGCGGAGCATGACGAATTGTCCCGGCGCCCAACTCTTCCAATCGGGCCGTTCGAGGCGCAGGGCAAAAAAACGTCCCTGCGATCCGGTGAGTCCGAAGGGAACATTATCAATAACCGCCAGGTCGTAAAACGCGGACTGACTCATGTGCGAACTTCCTGTCTGATACAAGTGCTTTGGGGTTTTGTAGTGCGTATGCCCCCCTACGGTCAAGGGGCTAGAGAATTCTTTTGCAATTCCCTTGAATTTCGCCGGGATGGGGGTTCCGGTTTTATTTGATTGTGCAATGCAAGCGTGGCATACTTTTCTTTTATATCTATCTGTTTGTGAGGATTGCAACATGTCCATCGCTCCCAAAGGCTTTCGTTTCGCTACAGTATGCGCCGGGTTCCGCAAGGAAGGCCGTGCGGATCTCGCCCTTCTCGTCAGCGACGTCCCCGCCGTCGCCGCAGGGACGTTTACGCAGAACCGTTTCCCGGCGGCGCCCGTCCTCGTCGCCAAGGCCATGCTCGCCGAGCGCCCCGCCGCCCGTGCCGTGGTGATCAATTCCGGGCAGGCCAACGCCTGCACCGGCGATGAAGGCATGCGGAACTGCCGCACAACCCAAGAACTGGTGGCCGGCGCCCTTGGGCTTGAAGCGTCGGATGTCCTGCCCGCGTCCACGGGCGTCATCGGCGCGCAGCTCAAGATGGATCTTTGGGAGAAGGCCGCCCCCGCCCTCGCCGCCAACCTCGGCAAGGCGACCCCGGAGGATTTTGCCAAGGCGATTATGACCACGGACGCCTTCCACAAGATTTCGCACCGCGAAGTCTCCCTTCCCGGCGGCGTGGTAAGGCTCGTGGGCATGGCCAAGGGCGCGGGCATGATCTGCCCCAACATGGCGACCATGCTGTCCGTCGTGCTGTGTGACGCGCAGGTGGAAGCCTCCGTCTGGCAGAAAATGTTGCGCGACGCCGTGGATCTGACCTTCAACCGCGTGACCGTGGACGGCGACACCTCCACGAACGACACGTTGTATGGCCTTGCCAACGGCGCATCGGGCGTGCCCGCGTCCGGCGGGGAAGCGATCAAGGCCCTGTCCGCCGCGCTGACTTCCGTGCTTGGGGATCTGGCCTATATGCTGGTGAAGGACGGCGAGGGCGCGTCCAAGGTCGCCCGCATCCATGTGACCGGGGCGGCATCCGACGCCGACGCCGAGCGCGTGGCCCGGACGGTGGGGCATTCCCAATTGGTGAAGACGGCCCTGTACGGGCGCGACGCCAACTGGGGGCGCATCGTCGCCGCCGTGGGCCGCAGCGGGGCGGATTTCAACCCCGACGATGTGGTGGTGACCCTGTGCGGAGTAGAGCTGTTCCGCAAGGGGCAGCCCACGGATCTGGACTTCGATGCCCTGCTTGAAGAGCCCCTCAAGCAGCGCGATCTGCCCATCGACATCGTGCTGGGTTCCGGTTCCGGCAGCTATACGCTGCTCGCTTCCGACCTTGGGCATGAGTATGTGAACGTCAACGCCGATTACCGCAGTTAGGGCGGATGCTTTTTTACATGACGTGAACCCGTGTTGGGGAGGGGAGATTTTCCAGAAACGTTTTCCTCCCCAACATTCCGTCAGGGCTCCCCTCCCTTTCAAAAGATGCCGGCCCCTCCCCGCAGTTTTTCCGGTGCAGGCTGCTTTTGGGATACGGCGCGCTTCAAAAGGAAGAGAGGTGGGGGACACTCCTTTTCACGGAAAGGTGCCTCCTCATAAGGAATGCCCTCATGCTTCAATGTTTTTGCAGGCGGGCATCGGTTTCGCCGGTTTCGATTGTGAGCCGGGCCGACAGGATGCCCTGCCCAGCCTCCCGCCCGTCAGGAGCGTTGTCGGCGGGCGGGAGATTCCGGTTTATGCGCAGGCACAGGAACCCTTGGAAAAGATCATCGCCAAGGATGTACAACGCTGGCTTGCGCATGGGCACGGGAACCCTCCACAGCCTTTCCCGAATGGGATGCTGGGGGAAGGGAAGCGAACCCCCTCCAGAGGGGCCATTTTTTAAGGAATATCATGCCTGAACCATTGCAAGTGACGGCGGCGGAAGCCGGGCAAAAGCTGCTTCAGTTCCTGTCCCGGCGTTTTGATGAGCCGCAGGGCGTCCTGCATCGCTGGATCCGTACCGGGCAGGTGCGGATCAACGGCGGGCGCGCCAAACCGTTCGACAGGGTGGAACTGGGCGACGAAATCCGGGTTCCGCCCTTTGCCGGGTCCGGGGCGAAAACGGAACGCGCCTCCGCGCCGTCGGGCGGCGTGGAATTGCCCCCCATCGTTGCGGAGACGGATGACGTCATCGTGTTCTGCAAGCCATCCGGCCTGCCCGTGCATCCGGGCACGGGGCATACGGACAGCCTGACGGCACGGCTTGAAGCGGCGTTTGCCGGATCGCCTTTTATCCCCGCCCCTGTGCACCGGCTGGATCGGGATACCTCCGGCCTGCTGCTGGTGGGCAAGACGTATGCCGCCGTGCGCCGCCTTTCGGATGCGCTGGCGGCCCATGACGGGAGCGTCGCCAAGGACTACCTTGCATGGGTGCAGGGGGAATGCCCGTGGAGCCGCCCGAAACGCCTTGAGGATCATCTGGCAAAACGCACGGTCGGCGCACAGGGCCGCGAAAAGGTCGTTGCCGGGAAATCCCGCGTGGGTGGGCCCGGCGAAAAAAACGCGAGCCTGACGATCCGCTGCCTGGCCGTGCGTGAAGGCCGGAGCCTTGTCTTGATCCGCCTGCATACGGGGCGGACGCATCAGATCCGCGTACAGCTTTCGGAGCGGGGTTTTCCGCTCGTGGGGGATGTAAAATACGGAGGCCCGCGCTGCGGGGATGGGCTCAAGCTCCATGCCGTGCGGCTGCGGGTGGGAGAGGAAACCTATACGGCCTTGCCGCCGTGGGTCGGCCCGTGGCGCGTTGCGCACCTGCCGCCCGAATGGGAGGATGCCTGAGATGTATTTCCCTACTGCGGAAATTGAAGTTTCGCCGCTCGTGCCGCCGCTGGTCGCGTTCGTCGTCTCCTTCTTCACGTCGATGGGCGGGATTTCCGGCGCGTTCCTGCTGCTGCCTTTTCAGATGACGTTCCTTGGCTACACCAATACCTCGGTCAGCGCGACGAACCAGCTCTACAACGTCTTTGCCAATCCGGGCGGCGTGTTCCGCTATTACCGCGAAAAACGGATGCTCTGGCCGCTGTCGTGGATTGTCATGGCCGGGGCCGTGCCGGGGGTCGTCATCGGCGGCATCGTCCGCATCAACTGGCTGGCGGATGTCCGGCCTTTCAAGCTGTTCGTGGCGCTTGTGCTGCTCGGCATCGGTCTGGAAATGATCCGCGACCTGCTCGGATGGATGCGCTTCAAGCCCGCCCCAAGATACGAACAAGCCCCGCCCAAGCCCCATGTCGAGGTTGTGGAACGGAACCTGTCCCGCGTATCCTACACGTTTGACGGGTATCTCTATTCCTTTTCCGTGCCGATCCTTTTATTCTATTCCATTGCGGTCGGCCTTGTCGGGGGCATCTACGGCATCGGCGGCGGGGCGATCATCGCGCCGTTCCTCGTTTCCGTCTTCCATCTGCCCATCTACACGGTGGCGGGGGCGACGCTGGCGGCGACCTTCGTCAATGCGCTGGCCGGCGTCCTTTTCTACATAGCCATTTCACCCCTTTATCCCGACCTGAGCATTGCCCCCGACTGGGGCATGGCCCTGCTTCTCAGCCTTGGCGGGTTGCTCGGCATGTATTTCGGCGCGAAATTCCAGAAGTGCATCTCGCCCGTGCTTCTCAAGTGGATGCTTGTCGTCATCCTTTTGGGCACCGTCAT
>URTO01000152.1 GCA_900550745.1 uncultured Desulfovibrio sp.
TACCATGACAGAGCTTTTTTAAAAAATTTATTTTGAATTTCAGATAGTTGAAATGCGGCTTTTCTGCAAAAGCGGATGTCTCCCCCGCACGGCTCCATTGATCGGGATACCCCGACGGGGTACACTGAAGCGCCTTGGAAGGGCATATCGGGCGGCGTGAGGGAACGGATGCGGGGAAACCTCCGCTAACCAGCCTCCATCGCCCAACATTTTGGGCGAAGCAATAGGACGTTCGACATATTTTCTCACCCTCTCTTTCCAGACAGGAACGCATCATGAAGACAGTCTATAGCGTATGCGGCATGTGCGGGACACGGTGCCCGGTTGCCGTCGGGGTCGAAAACGGCGAAGCGGTCTGGATTCAGGGCAATCCCCACGCAGCCACGGGTTCGGCATTGTGTCCTCGCGGCATCGCGGCGCTCGCGCTGGAGAAAGATTCCGAGCGCCCGCAGTCGCCCCTGATGCGCGTGGGGGCCCGCGGAGGGCATACGTGGCGCGCCGTCGGCTGGGAAGAGGCGCTCGACGCCGTAGCCGACAAGCTCCGCGCCATACGGGATCAATACGGCCCCGAAAGCGTCATGTTCTCGCACCGGGGCGGCCCGTTTACGGATCTCTACAAAGCCTTCGCACGCGGCCTCGGCACGCCCAACATCTACAGCCACGGCGTTACCTGCACCCGCAACGTGGATCAGGCCTGTACATCCGTTTTGGGGCTGGATCGCGGGCGTCTCGTCATTGACTACCGGGAGTCGAAACACATCGTGCTCCAAAGCCGCAACGCGCTGGAGGCGCTGAACCTCTCGGAAGTCGCTGGCATCACCGCAGCGCGGGCCAACGGCTGCAAAGTGACGGTCATGGATGTCCGCACCACCGTCAGCGCCGCCAAAGCGGACACCTTTTTCCTCGTCCGCCCCGGCACCGATTACGCCATGAACCTTGCGGTGCTGCACGTGCTGATTTCGGAAAAGCTCTATGATCCCCAGATGCTGCCGTATATCGACGGCTTCGGGGAACTGGAGGAGCGCGTCCGCCCCTGTACGCCGCAGTGGGCGGAAACCGAAACCGGGATCAAGGCCGGCCGCATCGTCAGGCTGGCGCGTGAACTGGCCGAGGCCGCGCCCCGTGTCCTCTGGTATCCCGGCTGGTTCACGGCCCGGTATGCGGACAGCTTCGTCACCGTGCGCAGCGCCTACCTCATCAACGCCCTGCTCGGCTCCATCGGTGCGCGCGGCGGCATGCCCATCAGCCTTTCCCCCAAGGAAGTGGGGAAGCGGCTGCGGCCCCTCTCGGCACTCTACCCCAATGTCGCCAAGCCGATGGCGGACAAGGCCGGCTGGCAGCAGCCCGGCCTGCTCCACCGGGCCTTCGACGCCGCCGTGACCGGCGATCCGTATCCGATCCGCGCCTACATCTCGATGCGCCACAACATCCTGTCTTCGCTGCCCGACCCGGATACGCTGCGGGGCAAGCTGGACAAGCTCGACCTCATCGTCGCCGTCACCACCACATGGTCGCCCACGGCGGACTATGCCGACATCGTGCTGCCGCTCTCCCCGGCTTTGTCCAGGGAAAGCATCCTGGCCTCCAAGCTGGGGCTGAAGCCGCAGCTCTTCCGCCGCCAGCGCGCCGTGCAGCCGCGTTTCGACACGCGCGCCGACTGGGAAATCCTGTGCGGACTCGCCTCCCGCCTTGGGCTCGACAAGCTCGCCTTCTCACGCATTGAAGATATATGGAACTATCAGCTTGAAGGCACGGGGCTCGGCATAGAGGCGTTCGACGCAACCGGCTTTGTGCCGCTCGCGTCCGCTCCGCGCTGGAAAACCCTTGCGAAAGCCACGCTGCCCACGCCTTCCGGCAAGATAGAGGCCCGCAGCCGTTTATGGGCTGAATCCGGGCACGACACCCTGCCGCCCTACACGGCACCGGGACGGCCCGCCGCGCCCGACCAGTTCCGCATCATTCCCGGACGGGCGGCGTTGCATACGCAGGCCAGCACGACGAACAACCCCTTGCTGTCCGAACTCGCGCCCACCAATACGTTATGGATTCACAAGGAACGGGCCCAAGCCCTTGGCATTGCCGATGGCGACTGGGTTGAAGTACGCACAACCGCAGGCCCCGTCGGTCGTTTGCGTGCCAAAGTGACCACGGGCATCCACCCCGAAGCCGCCTTCATGCTGCACGGCTTTGGCAGGGAAACGCCCCAGGAAACGCGGGCCTTCGGCAAGGGCGTGGCGGATGAAGCCTGCATGATCAGCGGGCTCGGCCATGAAGATCCGCTCGGCGGGGGGCTGGCCCTTCAGGAGCACTTCATAACGATCCGAAAAGCCGAGGAAACGGACTGAACCGGCCATCAGGAAAGGACGGGACATTCGGCGTTTCAATGGGTTTCCAAAAATTCATTTTGAACTTCAGATAGTTGAAATGCGTCTTTCATTGCAACAGTGAATATCCCGAAAGGGCGTGCCCCCGTATCCCCTGCGGGGGCGCCGCATCAGCAAACAATCGCCGGATGCAAGGCATCCGGGTGAGGCACTATGAGCATATACCGCCTTGTCGTTGATCAAGATCGCTGCATCGCCTGCCATGCCTGTGAAGCCATCTGCAAGGCGGCCCATGACAGCGCACCGGGCATTTCCCTCGGAACCCTGCTTGTCGATGGCCCCCGCTTTGAGGACGCCGCGGAAGAGGCGACGCCGATCATCGCCAAACATGCACGCCCGGAAACGCCCGCACCGCTGGACGGGGAGCCCCGGGTTGTGCTTCATACCCGCTACCGGGCCTGCGTACAGTGCCCCCAGCCGCGCTGTGTGGAAGCCTGCCCCAAAGGGGCGCTTATCCGCCGGGAGAGCGACGGGATCGTCTTCATACGGGAAGAGGCGTGCGTCGGCTGCGGGGCATGCCAAAGGGCCTGCCCACATCGCTTGATCTGGGTTGATCCCCACAAAAGGAAAGCCGTCAAATGCGATCAATGCAAAGACCGCCTTGATGCCGGGCTGGACGCCGCCTGCGTCACCGTCTGTCCCACAGGCGCACTGAAGCTCGTAAGGAAAGAAAAGCCGGGCCGATAGGCATTGCAGGCGGCTGGCCCATCATGCGGATTTTCCCCAAAAGGAGCGCCGCTTGCCCTGCCCTCCTTGGAAATGGTATTTGCCTGTTTCAATTTGGCTCTGTTATAGTATGTGGTTGTTTCATCTCCACAGTGCGGTGAAAAATATAGCTTTTTTCCAGTTTTCCCCTTGGCGGGATCCACGGTTAAGGCATTTTATCGGTTAATCCTTTGAAATTTAAAAAAAGCATCAACCATTTTCTATAACACAGCCTTCAATTTGAAGGGAAGGTTTTACATATGGCACCACGGAAAGGCATCCTGCTGGCGGGCGGTTCCGGCACGCGGCTTCACCCCCTCACGCTCAGCGTCAGCAAACAGCTGCTGCCGGTCTACAATAAGCCGATGATCTATTATCCGTTGTCGGTTCTCCTTCTGGCGGGCATCCGTGAGGTTGCCATCATCACCACGCCGGACGACGGCTGGCAGTTCCGCAAACTCCTTGGGGACGGCAGCCAGTGGGGGTGCTCCTTTGAGTACATTACGCAGCCGAAGCCGGAAGGCATCGCCCAAGCGTTCCTTCTCGCCGCTGACTTCATCAAGGGAAGCCACTCCTGCCTGATCCTTGGGGACAACATCTTCTTCGGCAACGGCCTTGAAGATCTCCTCATCAGCGCCCGCGAACAGGAAGAAGGCGCGACCGTCTTCGGGTATCACGTCAGCGACCCGGAACGTTACGGCGTGGTCGAGTTCGATCAGGATATGAAAGTCCGCTCCCTTGAGGAGAAGCCCCGGCATCCCAAATCCAGCTACGCCGTCGCCGGGCTTTATTTTTATGATCAGGACGTCGTGGACATCACACGCGGAATCAAGCCCTCCCCACGGGGGGAACTGGAAATCACGGACGTCAACAAGGCCTATCTCGACGCGGGGAAACTGCATGTGGGGCTGATGGGGCGCGGCATCGCGTGGCTGGACACCGGCACCCACGATTCGCTCATGGCGGCGGGCACGTTCGTGCAGGCCATCGAAACCCGGCAGGGCCTCAAAGTTTCCTGCATTGAGGAAATCGCTTGGCGCAAGGGCTACATCTCGACGGAACAGCTCATGAAGCTGGCGGCCCCGCTGCAAAAATCCGGCTATGGGGACTACCTCATGACCCTGCCCGAACGCGTCGCCGAGTCATGGAAATAACCCCGCAGCCCGGTGCGGCCTGAGGGGTGGGGAGGTATCCCCTCCACAAGGTACGCACACGGCTGCCCCCGCCGGGTATGGGTTCGGCGCGTCCGCCGACCGTTCCCGCCCCACAAAAGGTTTCCAGAGAAAACGCCGAGGAATATCGCATGGATGAAAAAACATTGCCGCATCTGCGCGTAGCTATTATCCATTACTGGCTTACGGGCATGCGCGGCGGGGAAAAGGTCGTCGAAGCCTTGTGCAGGATTTTTCCACAGGCGGATATCTATACGCATGTCGTCCGCCCCGAGGCGCTCTCCCCAACCATCACCTCCCACCCGATCCACACGACATTCATCCAAAAGCTTCCGGGAAGCGTGCGGCATTACCAGAAATACCTCCCCCTGATGCCGCTTGCGCTGGAACAGTTGGATCTGCGCGGCTATGATCTCGTCATCTCCAGCGAGTCCGGGCCCGCCAAAGGGGTCATCACGCGAGCCGACACGCCGCACATCTGCTATTGCCATTCCCCCATGCGCTATCTCTGGGATTTCTATCAAGACTATCTGGAATCCGCCGGAACGGTGACGCGCCTGCTCATGCGCCCGCTGTTCCATCGCCTGCGGCTGTGGGATTACGCCTCGGCGCAGCGCGTCGATCACGTTATCGCCAATTCGCGCACCGTGGCGCGCCGGGTCAGGCGCTGGTGGGGGAAGGAAGCCGCCGTCATCCATCCCCCCGTCGACATCTCACGTTTCTCCAGCCCCCGCATGGCGGCGCTTCAGGATGTCCCCGGCAGCCCGGAACCCGGCAACTATTACCTCTGCCTCAGCGAACTGGTGAGCTACAAGCGCGTGGATCTGGCTGTGGAGGCGTGTACCCGTACCGGGCGGCGTCTTGTCGTTGCGGGGGACGGCCCTGAACGGAAGCGTTTGGAAAGCATGGCCGGGCCGACCGTCAGTTTTGTGGGCCGCGTGGACAATGCGGCGCTCCCCGCCCTCTATGCGGGCTGTAAGGCCTTCCTGTTCCCCGGCGAAGAGGATTTCGGGATCACGCCCCTTGAGGCTATGGCAGCAGGACGCCCCGTTATCGCATACGGCAGGGGCGGGGTCTTGGACAGCGTGACGGACGGAGAAACCGGGATCTTTTTTGAGCGGCAGACGGCTGAGGCATTGGCCAAGGCACTCGACGCCTATGAAGCCTCCACGGAACAGGCGGCCATGATAGAAGAAACTGAATTCATTCCGATTGACAGGGAAACGACCATTGCGCCAATG
>URTO01000153.1 GCA_900550745.1 uncultured Desulfovibrio sp.
CAGGACCGGGAAGAAATCTATGAGCGTCAGCGAAGAAAAATGCACGATTATAAAAATCAGCTTTCCACGATCCAGACGTTGATAAAGAATGGACACATAGATGAGGCACTTTCATTTACGCAGAAGCTGACAGAGAGCATAGCTGTCGAGCTGTCGGCAATCAACACAAATCATCCGGTGGTCAATGCTGTTTTAAATCAGAAGTACCGCAGCATGCAGGAGAAACACATAGCAGTGATCCTGAAAGTAGGGGATCTGCAGGAGATCTGTCTGGAGGAGGAAGAGATCGTGATCCTGCTCTCCAATTTACTGGATAATGCAATCCGGGAGAGTGAAAAGGTACTGAAAAATACCGGAAAAGCGGTCATTCATCTGAAATTAGAGTGTGAGGATCATAAACTGATATTTGCGGTAAGAAATCCGGTAACAGAAAAAGTAGAAATTCAAAACGACGCGATAAAAAGCAAAAGAGGGGAACATCACGGCAAGTTCGGGCTGGGGATGGGGCCGCGGCGTCCCGTTGAGGCCGGAAAAGGGGGCCTCCTGGAGGACGCTGCCCCGTCCCGTCAAAATCCAGTTCGGTGATACGTTTAATTTTAGGCACAGGGCTTCCAAAACTTCATATCCGGGCAGGGCGCGCCCTTTCTCGTATCCGCGCAACGTATTCACATTGATGCCGACACGATCGGCAAATTCGGCCTGTGTGGCGCTTCCGCGCAAAAAAACGAGTCGATCGGCGATGCTGCTCATGGCGTCTCTGCGCCGTGGGGCGCTCCGGGTTGAAGTGAACGGGGATCGTAAAAAAATGTTGTAATGTTTTTGACAGTTAAGTCAATAAATAAGTTTTTGCGTCAAAAAATGATTGTAAAAGAACTGATTTTGACGTAGAGATCTCCTTGCGGACGGTCGTGTACAACCTCTTTTCTTTACCTTCACCAAGCTATCCGGTCAACAATCCGGTCTGGCCCCTGTGCCGCAGGCCTTCGGGCCGTGCGCGCTCAGGGCATTGTTTTCCATGCCTTTCCCACAAGGCGGAGAGGTGCATCTTTTACCTGACAGGGATTCATATGGAACACACGGCGAAGAATCGGGAGCGGGACGCGTCTTCGGAAATGGCCTCCGGGCGGGCCCGGAAGCGGCGGCAGGGCATGGATGAACTGGTTGAACTGATTGGCCTTCCGGCGGCGATCGAGCTCATCAGGGCCAAGGGCGGGACAAGTTTTTCCGTTCCTCTGGGCATCACGCTGCGGGGGCAGGAACAGCGTGAAAAATTGGTGCAGATCATCGGCCGGGAACAGGCGGCCAAGCTGATCGGGCGCTACGGCGGCACGACGCTGTACATCCCCACCTGCCGTCAGGCTTTCGTGGACACGCGGGACAGGGACATCAACCTTGAACGCGACGAACTGGCCCGCGAAGGGCTTTCCGAGCGGGCGCTGGTGTCCGTGCTCGCCGTGCGGCATGGGCTTTCCGATCGCCAGATCTGGCGCATTTTAAAGAAGCCCGGCCCGGTGAGGCCGGATATGGCGGCCTGCGCCGCCGCGCGCCGTTTGGCCCACATGGACGCTATGGCTGTTGAGATGGGCGAAAGCTGCGCCGCCGCGCGCCGGGTGTCCCGCTCCAGCGCGGCGTGCTGACATCCTTCAACCTTTCCTGAGGCCTCCTTTCGGGCATGGTGCGTCTTGCGGGCCGCTGAAGGTTCCGCGCCATACCACAGGAGGTCTTATGGGATTCTTCAGGCTTCTTCTCCGCCCCCGTTGGCGTCTGCTGTTCTTCGGGCTGATTGCGCTGGCGCTTCAGGCCGTGCTGTTGCTGATCAGCCCGGCGCAGATGCCCGTCGTGCTCTATAAGCTGGCCCTCGTCATGCTTGCGGCCATCTTGGGCATGTTCTTCGATGTGGCCGTGTTCCCCTTCGCCACTCCCGACTCGTATCTTGACGGCGACTGGAAGCGCGCCCCCGGAGCCGTACGGCTTCGGTGCGCCGATTTCGCCATCGCCAGGGGCTGCCTCTGGCCTTTCCTCATGGCCTGCCTGCGCCGCGCCGCCGTGGTTTCGGCTTTCGTGGTAGCGGTGTCCGTGGGGCTGTGAGCATGGGGGAGATGGGGAGCCGCCCCCGGAAGGGCGGTTACCGCATGGAGGGGCTGCACATGATGATTCGCATGGTTTTGATGGTGGCGCTGTTGTCCGCGCCGTTTCCGCAGCCGGGGCTGGCGTCGGATATCCCGCGCGCGGCGGAACGGCATCGGGCGGAACTCATACGGGTTTCCCGCGCCGTGTGGGGCTTGGAAGCTCCCGTGGCGGTGTTCGCCGCGCAGGTGCATACGGAAAGCTGGTGGCGCAACGGCACGGTATCCCCGGCGGGGGCGCAGGGCTTGGCGCAGTTCCTGCCTTCCACGGCGGAATGGCTGCCGCGTGCCGTCCCGGAACTGGAACGCGAGGCCGGGCGGCCCGCGCCGTTCAATCCCGGCTGGGCGCTCCGGGCGCTGGTTTCCTATGACAAGTGGCTGTGGGATCGGCTGGGCGGGGCCGATGCCTGCCAGCGCATGGCGTTTGCGTTGTCCGCGTATAACGGCGGGATCGGCTGGGTCGGCAGGGATCGGAAGGAGGCGGAGCGGCAGGGCCGTGATCCGGCGCGCTGGTTCGGGCAGGTGGAAAAGGCGAATGCCGGGCGGAGCGCTTCCAGCTTCCGCGAAAACCGCCGCTATGTGCGGCTGATCCTGCTTGAGAGGCAGTATAGGTATCGCAAGGCGGGGTGGGGGCCCGGCGTCGGATGCGGAGGGGGCCATGACTAGGAACGTGCTTGCCGTAGGGCTGTTGTGTGCGGCGTGCTGCGCCGCCGGGTACGTCCGGGGCTTCGGCATTGCGGAAACGCGGGGCCGCGCGCTGCTTGCGGAACAGGCCGAAGCGTCCGCCAGCGAACGGGAGGCGTTGGCTGCCGCGATGGCGGAAGCGGAGCGCCTCGCCCGCCGGAGGCTGGAAGCGGAAGCGGAGCGGGCCGCCGCCATTGCCGGGGAGCTTTCCGAAACCCGCAGCCGCCTTGCCGCCGAACGGCAGGCGTTCACAAGGAGGATGGCCCGTGTTGCCGAAGATGCTTCCCGCCATTGCGCTGGCCTGCCTGTTGGCTGGGTGCGCCTGTACAACGAAGCCCTTGGACTTGCCCCCGCCTCCCCCGGAGGTTCTGCCCCTGCCGCCGGAGCTGGCGCGCCTGCCGGAAGCGCCTCCGCCGCTGACGCCGGGGTACGGGCTGGGGCATCCGTAATGGCCAGCCCGGAGGATCTTCTGGCCCACGCACGGGATTACGGCGGCTATTGCCGGAGCCTGCGCGCCCAGGCCGAAGCCCTGCTTGCCGTGGAAAAAGGGCGGGAGGGCAGGCCATGACGCAGGCCGCACTGCAATTCGACGCGCACACCCTGCTGCTTGGCCTACTTGGGATGGTTTGCGGCTTTCTCGCCTACTGGGGAACCCGGCTGGAGCAGCGGGTGGACGAATTAAAGGCCCGCCAGTGCCTGCTGGCCGAGGAGATGCACAAGAGCTACGTGCCCCGCGAGGACTGCCGGGAGCGCACGGCGCAGATCCTCGGCGGGCTGGAGCGGGCGGACGAAAAACTGGATCGCATCGCGGACGCGATCCGCAGCGGGGGGCGCTGACATGCGTGGGAAGCGCCGGAGCGTCTCCCCTGATCTTCAGGATGCCTCCGCCGGGACACCGGAGGGGCGTCGGGAACGTGCCCGGCAGGATTTCGCCTTTTTCCGGCGGGCGTATTTTCCGCATTACTGCCTTGTCGGGGAGGATTCCCGGCTCCACGAATGGCTGGATGCGGAACTGCCCCGCATGGCGGACGCGCCCGAAGGCGTGCGGCTGGCGATTGCGGCCCCGCGCGGGGAGGCCAAGAGCACGTTCGTTTCGCTGTTTTTCGTGCTTTGGGCCGTGCTGACCGGGCGCAAGCACTACATTTTGATCATAGCCGACGCGCTGGAACAGGCCGCGTCGCTGTTGGGTGCGGTCAAGGACGAGCTGGAGTTCAACGAGGCGCTGAAGCGGGATTTTCCCGGAGCGGCGGGCAAAGGGCACGTCTGGAACGCGGGAACGGTGGTCACGCCGGGGAACGTCAAAATCCAGGCGCTCGGCGCGGGCAAGCGCATGCGCGGGCTGCGGCACGGGCCGCACCGCCCGGATTTGATTGTCCTTGACGATCTTGAAAACGACGAGAACGTGGACAAGCCGGAACAGCGCGACAAGCTCCAGTCGTGGCTTCAGAAGACGGTGCTCAATCTCGGCGCGGCGGACGGGAGCATGGACGTGGTCTATGTCGGCACGCTGCTGCATTACGATTCCGTGCTGGCCCGCACGCTCCGCAAGCCTTTGTGGAAGGCCCGGACGTTCCGTTCCATCCTGCGCTGGCCGGATCGGATGGATCTTTGGGATGCGTGGGAAAGCCTCTTGTCGTCGCGCGGCGAAGCGGAGGCCCGGCGTTTTTACCGCCGGCACAAGGAGGAGATGGAGGCCGGGGCCGAAGTGAGCTGGCCCGCGTCGCGCCCGCTGTACCGGCTCATGTGCCTCCGTGCCGAGGATCGGGAGGCTTTCGATTCCGAACAGCAGAACGATCCTTTGTCCGCAAACGAGGCGCCGTTCAACGGGTGCATCACCTTTTGGGTGGATCGGAGCCGGGACTGGCTGCTGTTCGGGGCGGTGGATCCGTCGCTCGGCAGGCAGGGCGCGGGGCGTGACCCTTCCGCGATCCTCATCGGCGGTTTCCTCCGTGGGAGCATGACGCTCGACGTGGTGGAGGCGAGCATCCGAAAGCGCCATCCCGATCGCATCATTGAGGATGTGATTGCCCTGCACGATGTGCACCATCCGTTGATCTGGGGCGTGGAGGCCGTGCAGTTTCAGGAGTTTTTCGCCCATGTGCTGGTGCAGCGGGCGGCGGAGCGCGGGATTGCCCTCCCTGTGCGGCCCCTCGTCAACAGTGCGGACAAGCTGCTGCGCATCGAGTCGTTACAGCCGCACATGGCGCAGGGGCGGATCAGGCTTCACGCCTCCCAGCGGGCGCTCATCGATCAGTTGCGGCATTTCCCCAAGGCCGATCATGACGACGGGCCGGATGCGCTTGAAATGCTTTGGCGTCTGGCGTCCACCGGATTCGTCGGCATGGGCGACGCCTACATCCGTATGCCGTTGAAAAGGGCATGGGGCGATGATGGGGAAGATGGAAGCTGGGGAGGGGAGAGGGGGCCCTTCTAAGGAAGGTTCCTCCTTTCTTCCGAAACTGCCGGAACGGTTCGCGTCCCTCCCTGAAGCCTTCCGGCTGGTGGGGAGGCGGCGCGGCGGGGGCCGTTGGATGGGGATGGGGCAAGGTACGGCAGATTTTTATGGGAAAGGCCCTGTCAGAATACGTGGTTGTTTCATCTCCACAGTGTGGTGAAAAGACAGCCTTTTTCTCCGGTTTTCCCTCTGGCGGAATCCGATAGCCAAGGCACTTTCTGATTATCCC
>URTO01000154.1 GCA_900550745.1 uncultured Desulfovibrio sp.
GGATGCCTTCAATGCCCGCGTCGCCGTTGCCGTGGATGGCGACCTGAGATTATATCTGATTGAAGAACGCCCGCTCGGATTGGCTGAGCGGGCGTTCTTCTGTGGAGGTCGGTTCCTTCGGCTGTCGCCCGGAGGAATGGGCGAACGGGGGGTGCCTTGGGAACCGCACGCCGGGCAGGGAAGAGGGAGCACCCTTTGCCCGGCGCGCCGGAAATGGGGAAATTACAGGGAACCGTAGACGAGCCGGTTGCCCACGAGGGTCGCCAGAACCGGGATGTCCCTGATGCGTTCGGGCGCGATTTCAAGCGGGTTTTCACCGAGGATGACCATATCGGCGAGCTTGCCGGGTTCGAGGCTTCCCTTCATGCGTTCCTCATGGAACTGGTAGGCGCCCCAGATGGTGACGCTTTTCAGGGCATCTAGCACGGGAACGGCCTGATCCCCGCCGAGCACCTTGCCGCTGCCGGTGAGCCGGTTGACCGCCGACCAGACGGAAAGCAGCGGGTCCATAGGCGTGACGGCGGTATCGTTGTGGGAAGTGAAGGGGATGCCGCGTTTCAAGGCGCTCCGCAGCGGATCGATGCGGGATGCGCGGGCTTCCCCAAGGAAGATGTCCCGGTGGCGGTCGCCCCAGTAATAGGTGTGCACGGTGAAGAAGGACGGAACCACGCCGAGCCGTTCGATGCGGTCGAGCTGATCCTCGCGGACTGTCTGGCAATGGATGATGATGTGCCGCGCGTTGGCACGGGGGTATGCCTTCTGCGCTTCCTCAAAGGCGTTGAGGATGTCTTCGATGCCCGCGTCGCCGTTGCCGTGGATGGCGACCTGCCAGCCCTCTTCGTGGTAACGGGTGACGATGTTGGCGAGTTCACGGGGGTTGTAGATGGGGTATCCGCGCCATGAGCCGTCGGAGATGGCATCCGGCAGCGAATGGTAGGGGTTGCTCAGATAGCCGGTGTACCCTTGGAGGCTCCCGTCCTGAAACAGTTTCACAGCGCCCATGCTGAGCAGGCCGTCCTTGGTCAGGGGCGTGCCGCATTTTACGGTGGGGGCCAGCGAAAAGTCGAACCAGCCGTGCTTGGGCAGCAGTTGGACGCGGTTTTTGAGCATCCCGCGCCTGTGGGCGGTCATGTAGTTCTTCCACATGGCCGTGGTGACGCCGCCGTCGTGGGCCGTCGTCACGCCCTTGGCGACGTAGTCGTTGGTAGCCCGTTCCACGGCGCCGAGCCATTTTTCTTCGGTCATCTGCGGGGAGGCCGCCAGAACCATCTCCATCGCGGCGGGTTCCTCCACCAGCCCGGTGAGGTGCCCGTTCCCGTCATGCCGGAACACGCCGCCCGACGGGTTCAGCGTTTCATCCGTGATCCCGGCCGCCTCGAACGCCTTGCTGTTGCACAGGGCCAGATGCCCGGAGATATGGCGCAGGAACAGCGGGTGATCCGGGGCCATCGCGTCCAGTTCGGCAAGCGTGAAATGCCGCGCTTCGGCAACGGCGGTGTCGTCATACCCCGCGCAGAGCAGCCATTCCCCGGCGGGCATTGCGGAAAGGGCCTCCCGCACCTTGCGGCGGATGTCGCCGTGCGTCCTGACGTCCCCGATGGGGTGGAATTCACGTCAAGATAGTATTTGTTGTACATGCCCGCGCGCATAAAGTGGCTGTGGCAGTCGTAGAAGCCCGGCATCATGAACCGCCCGCCGAGATCGGTGATGCGGGTTTCCGGGCCTTGGAACGGGGCCACTTCGGTTTCCGATCCCACGGCAAGGATGGTTTCGCCGGATACGGCAAGGCAGGAAACGATGGAACAGCGGGAATCCATCGTCAGGATGGCGCCGTTTTTGTAGATGTGGGTCGCTTGTTGCATGGCTGGCCTCATGAGGGTTGCGGGATCAGGCTGCGCCGGCGGAGCGGTGCTTCTTCCATTCCTTCCAGAGCAGCTTGAACAGTATGAAGAGGCTGATGGCGAGGAACGCCGCGCAGACCGGACGGGTGAAGAACACGGAGAAATCCTGATTGGAGATGCTGAGCGCCCTGCGGAAGTTGGTTTCGATGATGCCGGAGAGGATCATGGCGAGGAGCAGGGGGGCGAGCGGGAAACGCGCCTTGGTCATGATATAGCCGAGCAGCCCGAAACCGGCCATGACGGCGAGGTCGAAGTTGGAGTTGTTCAGGGCGTAGCCGCCCACCACGCACAGGGTGGTGACGAGGGGCATGAGGATGCCGCCGGGGATGAGCACGATCTTGGCGAACAGGCGTACCGCGTAATACCCCAGAAGCAGCATGAAGACGTTGGAGACGAACAGGGCGATGAAAATGCTGTAGACGAGCGTGCCCTGTTCTTGGAACAGCAGCGGGCCGGGGGTCATGCCCTGAATCATGAGCGCGCCGAGCATGACCGCCGTGACCACGTCGCCGGGCACGCCGAGGGTCAGCAGGGGGATGAGCGCGCCGCCGGTGACGGCGTTGTTGGCGGATTCCGTGGCCGCAATGCCCTCAATGGAGCCCTTGCCGAAAAGTTCGGGGTGCTTTGAATGGCGCTTGGTTTCGCTGTAGGCCGCGAATGAGGCCGTGCCTGAACCCGTGGCCGGGACGATGCCGATGAACGTGCCGATGATCGACCCGCGGAGCAGGGCGGCCCGGTTTGTCCAGATTTCGGAAAGGGGCATGCGCTTGCGCGAGATTTCGGCAGTGGAGAGCTTGCGGCCCATGAACACGTCTTCAATGGTAACCAACACCTGCGACAGGGCATAGAGCCCGACGAGCGCGGGGACGAGGGAAACGCCGTTGATGAGGTCTGGCGAGTCAAAGGTCATGCGCAGGTTGCCGGAAAGCGGGTCCATGCCGATCATGGAAATGAGCATGCCGAGCAGCGCCGCGATGCAGCCCTTGAGCAGCGCGCCTTCGGACAGCGTCGCCACGATGGTCAGGCCGAAGATGCCGAGGGAGAAATATTCCGGGGCGCTGAAGTCGAGGGCGAAGTGGGCGAGCTGGGGGGCGACCGTGGCCAGCACAAGGCAGGAGAAGACGCCGCCGATGAAGGAGGCGATGGTGGTCATTTCGAGCGCCTTGAGCGATTCCCCGCGGGCGGTGAACTGCGGCCCTTCGAGCATGGTCGCGGCGGCGGCCGCCGTGCCCGGCGTGCCGACGAGGATGGCGGTGATGCTGCCCGCGTAGATCGCGCCGCAGTACATGCCGAGCAGGGCGGAAAAGGCGATGACGGGGGAGAAGCCGAAGGTCAGGGGGATGAGCAGGGCTACGCCCATGACGGCGGTGAGGCCGGGCAGCGCGCCGAAGACGATGCCGAGCGCCACGCCGATGAAGTTGGCGACGAGGGCTTCCAGGCTACAGGCCGAACTGAGGGCTGTTATGAACATATCCATAGGGTACTGCCTTTTTTAGGGAAGGGGGACTTTAAAGAAGATGGCGAACACGACATACAGGAAGGCTGATATCCCTGCGGAGATAAGAAGGATGTAGAAGGGATTGCGGTATCCGGTCAGCACCTGCGCCCCGGAGAGGAAAACCAGCGTGGAGATGACGAAGCCCGTGCCTTCGGGCCACTCGGCGTCGTAGGCGTATTCCCCAAGGAAAATGAACCCGATGACATAGATGAGGATCCACGCGGCCATCATTCCGATTTTGACGGCGAGCTTCCTTTCAGGCCAACAGGCCGCGCTTTCATCCTTGCCCAAGACCGCCCTTGCCACGAGGACAAGCGAGAGCAGGGCCAGGGCGATCGTGACGCCCGTCGGGAACGAACCCGCCGAAAAGAAGTCGAGCGCCGCAGGTTCCGGGATCAAGTGTATCTGGTATCCCATGACGCAGCAGAAGGCGAGCAGCGCCAAGCCGATAAAGAAATCCGTCTTGTTTTTCATGAAGCGACCCCTCGTCGTGAAAAGGAAGGGCGGGGCGCACCCGCGCTCCGCCCCGGTATTCGTTAGTCAAGCGACTTGCGCCCGGCCAGCACTTCGTCGGCGAGATCCGAGGACGACTGGATGAGCTCTCCGAATTCCTTGGCGGGGAGATACCCGGCATCAAGGCCGATCTTGTTGAACTTTTCGATGACGTCGGGGTCCTTCATGGCCTTTTCGATGAGGGGTTCGAGCGCGGCGATGCGATCGTCCTTGACCTTGCTGGACACGATGAGGCCATGCCACGCGCCGAGATCGATCCACTTTTCGTCCGCGGGGGTCATCTTGTCGGCGTACAGTTCGCGGAAGGTGGGCGTATTGGGGAGATCGGCGCGGCGTTCCTTGCGGGAGATGGCGATGACGTTGAAGTCGCCGGAGTTGGCATAAGGCAGGATGTTGGCCGGGACCTGGAAACCGGCGGTGATGTGCTTGCCGAGCAGGGCGGTGCTCACTTCATGGCCGCTGGTATAGGCGGTGTGGCGGATCTTGAAGTCGCCGTGGAAGCGGTCGGTCAGCTTGGTCATGTACAGACGCTGCGTGGAGATGGAACCGGTGGTTCCGTAGACGGTTCCGTCAGGATCCTTTTCGGCGGTCTGGAGGAATTTTTCCCACGTGTCGATGCCGGAGCTCTTGTGGGTGCTCAGCACGCATTCCATGCTGGCGATGTGGGCGACGGGCTTGATGTTCTTGAGGGTATAGCCCACGTTGGTCAGCTTGGGGGTGGTGGCGAGGGCGCTGAAGCCGGGGAAGGCGAGGGTGTAGCCGTCGGGACGGGCGCGGAGCATTTCGTTGATGCCGATGGCCTGTGCGCCGCCGGGCTTGTTCACGACGTTGATGGTGATGTTGTAGTGCTGCTGGAAGTAGTCGGCGAGGATGCGGGCCGCGATGTCCACGCCCCCTCCGGGGCCGAAGGGCACGATGATGTTGATGGGCTTGTCGTACGGGTATTCGGCCCGGGCATCCGTGTTGCCGCCGATGAACAGGGAACAGGCGATGAGCAACGAGGCGATGATGCTTTTCTTCATGGCAACTCCATCCTTCTGATTGTGTAGGGGGGCATGGGCAGCGGGCTGCCCCTTCCAGCGCGCCGACGGCATCGTGCCGAAAGGCTTTTAGGGTGATTATATCAAGAAATATGCCAGCCCATTTGAAGGGGAATCGCCGTTTAAAGGTAGACGGAAAGGAAAGGCTCTGTTATGGTTTGCGGTTGTTTTATCTCCACAATATAGTGAAAATACATCCTTTTTCTTATGTTTTTCCCTTGGTGGGATCCACGGATAAGGTATTTTGCTTGTGGGGCTTCTTTCCGGGCTCCTCGGCGTCGGCGTGAGCCACGGCTGAGGCATTTTGCCGGTTATCCCTTTGGAGCTTCAGGGAAAAAAGCATCAACCATTTTCTAGAACACAGCCAAAATAAAAGGCCTGCCATAGTATCTGCTTATTTTATATCTACAATATATTGAAAATATAGGCTCTTTCTCTAAATTTCCATTGATGGGTTCCATGATTGGGGGCATTTTATTGGTTATTTTTTGGGAACTTCAAGAAATAAAGCA
>URTO01000155.1 GCA_900550745.1 uncultured Desulfovibrio sp.
CGTTTTGCTGGTTATTCCTTTGAAACTTCAAGGAAAAAAGCATCAACCATTTTCTATGACACAGCCAAAGGGAAAAGGAGGGGCTTCGTCAGGAAGCGCCCTCCCCCCGGTTTTTCCTACTTATTTCCGAGCGCGAGGGCTTCGGATATGATGCGGAAGACTTCCGTGCTGTTCATGAAGCCCCGGAAGGCGTCGGCATGCGGGCCGCGCGCGCCGACCACAAGGTCGTCAATGGAGTGGACGCCGGTGGATTCGGTACGGGGCAGGTTGCCGATGCGGAGCTGCGCGCCGGGCACATCCTTGTAGGCGGCGTTGGCGATGTAATGCCCGTTTTCATCCTTGACGGACGGGACGAACGGGCCGTCCATCTTCGGGCGGTAGGTTTCGTAATAGTCGGGGTAGTTGCCGATGAACACCGCGAGGCGCTTGGACACGTTCACGTCGTCGGGGTAACCGTCGCCGTTTTCGTCCTTATAGGCGGGATAGCCGGCCTCGGCGTAGATGCCCACCTTGTCGCGCATGAGCTCGCCGGGCAGGTTGTCGTCCACGGTGCCGATGACGCTGATGGAGTGGGTATGGTCGCCGGTGACGATGAGCAGGGTGTCGGGGTTCTTGTCGCAGAATTCCTGCGCAATGGCGACGACCTTGTCGAACATGATGGTGTCGTAGACGGCGCGTTCCCAGTCGAGCGGGTGGCTGTACTTGTCCACAAGGCCCGCTTCAAGCATCAGGAAAAAGCCTTCGGGGTTCTTGGAAAGCACGGAAAGGGCGGCCCGCATGGAGTCTGTGAGATCCGGCTGATCCGGGAACTTGGAGACAGTCCCCTTCTTGAGGAACTTGCGATCCAGCACGCCGTCCATGTTGCCGGTATGGAACAGGCCGAGCAGCTTGTCGGGGTTGCCCTTCACGGCCTTGGAAAGCTCGGTATTGGACGTGGCAAGGGCATAGCCTTCCTTCTGGAACATTTCGATGTAGTTCTTGTCGTCCTTGCGCTTGGAGCCGGGGACGCTTTGGGGCAGGAAGTAGGCGGAGCCGCCGCCGATGATGACGTCGGGCTTCACGTTGTAGAACATATCCACGATTTCGGCCTTGTCGGCGCGGCGGCGGGTATGCCCGACCACGGAAGCCGGGGTCGCGTCCTCGATTTCGGCATCCGAAACCACGCCGATGGATTTGCCGGTCGTGCGGCGGAGCAGTTCGGCGATGGTTTCCTGCCTGGGATCGTCCAGCGAGTCGGGGGTGCGGTCGGCGTAGACGCCGAGGGCGTTCACGCTGGACTTGTGCCCGGTCATGTAGGCGGAGGCGGTGTTGGCGGAGTCGGCGGCGATGGAATCCACGCTGCACGTGCCGAGCATGGCGGTATAGGGCAGGGTATCCATCGACAGCTTGCCGTTGTACATGCCGTTGGTCACGCCTTTGGACATGAGGCGGGCGCTCGTGCGGTGGCCCATGCTCAGGCCGTCTGCGATGAGCAGGATGACGTTCTTGGCGGCGGGCTTGGCGGGCGTGCCGTACACGTCCCAGTTGGCGGAGGCTTTCCCGGTGGGGCTTTCCACCGTCACCTTGTACTGTCCGGGCTTGAGCGAAGCGCCGCGCAGCAGCAGGGCGGAGCCGTCGGCCCCCTTTTCCTTGGCGATGAATTCGGGTTTCGCGCCCAGAACGGCCTTGGCGTCCTGCCCGTTGATCAGGACTTTGGCGTCCTTTTCGGCGAGCTGGCCGTCAAACTCCACCTTGAAGTCGAAGCGGCTCCCGCCCAGGAAGCGGGCCGTATCCACAGGGTAAATGTTCGGCGCGGCTTCCGCGACGCCGGAGAAGAGCAGGGCGCCCAACAGGGCGGGAATGATGCGTGTGTTCATGTAGCGATTCCTTTGTTGAGAAAAACTGTGAAAATCAGGCGCGCACGAGTTCGGCGACTTCGGCGGTCAATCCGTCCAGCCCCTTGGTGCTGTACGCGCCGTAAAGCTGCATGGCGGTCTTCTGCGAAAGCACGTAGTTGCGGAACTGGTTGAAGGGCTTCTTGGACAGATCGGCTTCCTTGATGCCGTAGGAGCGGACGGCGACCTGCTTGAGGGCGTCCACGGTCCATTGGGCGGCGGGCACGCTGAGCACCCAGTCATGGTCGGCGAGGTGGGTCACGAAGCCTTCCATGCGGCGGGGCATGGGCAGGGTTTTGCCGCCTTTTTCCACAAGCCCGGCCTTGAGGGGATCCTTGCCGTTGATGACGGCGGCGGCCTTCAGCCAGCCCACCACCAACTGTTCGGATGCGGCGGCTCCGGGGTGATCGTGGGCACAAGCCTGCGCTACGCACAGTTCGGGGGACAGCCCGCGCCGCAGGCTTTCGGCGACGCTGAGGATATGGTGTTCTCCGGTGGCGGCGAGGGTTTCTTCCTTGCGGCAGGTTCCATCCGCCTGCCACTGGAAGACCCACGGCTTGTGGAGGTCGTGGAGAAGCTGGGAGGCGAGCACCACGTCGCGGTCGAGCTTCAGGCCGAACATATCGACATAGTTGTCGTACAGGGCCTTGCAGGAGGCAACGTTGAGGGCCGTGTGCGTCACCAGCCCGCCGGGGTAGCTGTGGTGGCTGTTCCAGCCGCTGCCGGGCGCGGTATAAAAAGGCTGCGGGCTTTTCTTCGTGCCGGCGCAGGGCGGGAAAACGGCCTTGGCGTCCTGGGCGAGCAGCCCTTGCCCCTTCAATTCCTTCATGATGGCCTTGGCGTCACCTTCGGCCAGCAGCGGGGCCGGGTTTTTCATGATGTCCAGCACGGCGGCGCGCAGGCCGGGGTTGCCGATTTCCGCGGCGGCGTCCTGAAGGTATTTCCACGCGGCCATGACGTACTGGGATCTGTCCGCCATTTCCTTGGGCGTCATGTTGATGCATGCGTCAAGGGAGACGGCTTCCGTGGCGGCGCGGGCGGCGGAAGGATGCAGGAAGGTTTTTCCGGCGAGCAGCACGGCTCCGGTAGCCAGCCCGCCCAGCAGGAAGGTGCGGCGACTGTAATCGGCATTCATGGGGTTTCTCCTTGTTGATCCGTTTCAGGATGAGGCAAGGGAGAACCTAGACGCCGTTCGTGGCGGAAACGTGGCCTTAGTGTGACGTTTGTATTGTTTGTATGAACAACCCATATATATGGGCAGCCGTGAAGAGGAAGGGCGGCAGGGTGTCGCCATACGGATACACATGGAGGGAGAATCGTCTGAAGACATTATGAAAGGGAAAAAATTGCCCTTTCACCAAGCCTGTCGGAACGGCTTCCCTCTTTTCTCCATTCCGCTATCCCCGTCCCTATATTAAAGGTTCCCGTGTTAAAGGCTTCCGTGCGTATCGAGTGCCGCAGCTTTTCCCATACAGTGCCATCGTAACGTGGCGCGGCGATGGAATGCCCGGTCGCCGGATTGGGGCTCCCACTGTCATCGTGATATGACGCATCCAAAGCGGAGAGGCGCCGGAACGCGGGGGAAAGGGCGCTGAACAAGGAAGATCGGGGCCAAAGCGGAGGGGCAGGGAGGCGGCCCCAAAACGGGCCGGAGGAAAGGCCGCTTCATATCACGAGTATGAAACCACCTTGAATCATAAACCATCTCAGCGTTCTTGAAAGACCGTATATTCTATCATAGCATGGCTTCTTTATTAGACTAACAGGAGCCCTATATATGAAGACGGAACACCTGTTTACCATCCGTTTGGGGGATGGGAGGCATTTTGAGTATGAAGGCACGCTTGACGGCGCGAAGCGCAAGGCCTCGAAGCTCGCCACGCCGCCGGTAGCGATTCAATTGCTTGCGGAACAACGCCTTATCGCCACGCGAAGGCCGTATTTCGGCTGGGACGGCAAAGTAGGATGGCACCCTTGGGAGCTTATCGAGAGGGCTTTTTGAACGGGGCCGCGCTCTGAAATGCTGTTGCCTGTATTTTATTGATATATAGTTGTATTTTGTGAAAAGGCTGATGGGGCCGCCTCCGGTGCACCGGGGTTTCTTCCACCAATGGGGATGGAAGAAGGCAGGCATGGCGGCCCGGAAAGCGGAGGGAAAACGGCGTGGGCACCGGGCTGCCGTTCCTCCTGCGAGGCCAATGCGAAGGCATCGGCCCCGCGAAGGCGGGAAGCGTTCGATTGGCAGGGAGCGTTTGCCGGACAGCCACGTCCCACCCTCCCCCATTCCTTGGAAGCGCGCCCGCAACCAGCCCGGCATGTACTTCGTCGGCAATGGCCGGAAAATCGCCCATGTTGCCAACGGAGTCATCCGTACAGGTAAGAACGATTCAGGGTCTTCCCCACGTGCGTGGGGGTGTTTCGCATCAAAAAGCATGGCGCTAAACTGCGAAAAAGGTTTCCCCACGCGCGTGGGGGTGTTTCGCATCAAAAAGCATGGCGCTAAACTGCGAAAAAGGTTTCCCCACGCGCGTGGGGGTGTTTCCAGACCCGGCTTTCCGTGAAAGTTTCCGGCCAGGGTTTCCCCACGCGCGTGGGGGTGTTTCTAAATGCCATAGTCACCCCCGGAGCCATCTCCCGTCTTCCCCACGCACGTGGGGGTGTTTCCTACAGCGACAAGGTGGGTAAGGAAGTCTACGGGTCTTCCCCACGCACGCGGGGCCGGGCATGGATGAATGCGCTTTTCAGCTTGGCTTTCCCCACACGCATGGGGTGTTTCGGTTTCATCCTTATAGGTAGGAGCGCTTTCTGTTGAGGAGCTGGATTAGGACGATATAGGCAAGGGCACTGTTCCGTGCCCCGTTTCGCCATGCCGCAGGCTACAGCGTAGGGTAGGGGCCTATCGCGATTTGTGCCTCCGGCTCCATCCCGGAATGTTTGTTCGGCTAGGCATTCCCGGAAGGGATGGTGGGGATACGCAGGGATTCCAATGTGCCCGCCCCCGTTCAAAGCTGCCGCTCCAGCCCACCGTGGAATGATTCTCCGGCTGGAGGCGGGGACGATGGATGAAGGGGCGGGGTTTTGCCGCCGCTTAAAGGTGCGGCAGGACAAAACGGTCAGCAGGGCAAGCAGTTGGGAGCTCCGAAATGTCTCTAGCTGTCTTATAAAAGGAAACTTGCCATTCCGGGGTACTTCTTCAAGGCGCGCCTTTTAGTTGAGGGTGCCGTTGACGCCTTCAACGAACCAATCCATGCTGAGCAATTCCTTGTCGGGAGGAACCGTACCCGCGGGGATGCGTTCAACGCCTTGCTGATCTTTGACGGGGCCCGTGAAGACAACGAGCTTTCCTCTCTTGATGTCGGCTTTGGCCCTGTCGGTCAGTTCGCGCACATTTTGCGGGATCATGGGGCCATAGGGGGCTATGTCCACCACGCCGGTTTCCATGCCGTACCAGAAGGAACCGTTTTTCCACGTCCCCGCGCGGACTTGCTCTACAACCTCCTTATAGAAGGGCCCCCACGACCATATGGCGGACGTCATGTGAGCCCGTGGTGCAAAACGGGTCATATC
>URTO01000156.1 GCA_900550745.1 uncultured Desulfovibrio sp.
ACAGTGCGATGAAAATACAGCCTTTTTCTTCGGTTTTCCCCTTGGCGGGATCCACTGCTGAGGCATTTTTCCGGTTATCCCTTTGGAGTTTCAAGGAAAAAAGCATCAACCATTTTTAATATAGCCTTTTAGAAAATCATCGAAAAGGAAAATCTCCCTTTCAATCAGTAAGACACCAACCGATTGCTATAATTCATCTCAGCTCTTCACTCTGCGAAGGTATACTGGCGCTGAATTGTCCACACAAAGGAAGGGCGCCGATCGGCCCGTTGCTGAGAACGAAGCCGGAACCGACGCCCGGATAGGAAAGTCTTTGGAGAGGGAGAGGGGAGGTTTGGAGGGGGGAGGGAGAAACTTTCTCCAGAAAGTTTCTCCCTCCCCCCTCCAATCTTCACAACACCTTTCTTCAGCTCTTCTCGCGCTTGTCGATAACGCGCTGGGCCTTGCCTTCGGTGCGGGGCAGGGAATTGTGCTGCACGAGTTCGACCTTGGGCGTGATGAGGATTTCGTCCTTGAGGGCGCGGGCGATGGTCTCCTGAAGGCCGCGCAGCACGCGCATGTCTTCCACAAAGCTCTCCTCGCGGATTTCGACCTGTACCTTCATGGTATCCTTGAGGCCGTCGCGCTCAAGGACGATGACATAGTTCTGGCCCACTTCGGGGTAGGCCATGAGCACGCGCTCGACCTGCATGGGATAGATGTTCACACCCTTGACGATGATCATGTCGTCGGAACGGCCAAGGATGCGGTCGATGCGGCGGTGCTTGCGGCCGCAGGGACAGTCGCCGGGGATGATCCGGGTAAGATCGCGTGTCCGGTAGCGCAGGATGGGCATCCCGTGGCGGCACAGGGTCGTGAGCACCAGCTCGCCCACTTCGCCGTCCGGAACCAGCTTCCCGGTGTTCGGATCAATGATTTCCATCAGGTAGGCATCTTCCCAAAGGTGCAGGCCGTTCTGGTACTGGCACTCGAAGGCCACGCCGGGGCCGTTCATTTCGGACAGGCCGTAGGAGTTGTATACCTTCATGTCGAACAGGGTTTCGATGCGGCGGCGCGTTTCTTCGGTGTAGGGCTCCGCGCCCACGCAGGCGATGCGCAGGGAAAGGGCCTTGGGGTCTTCGCCCTCCTCAATCAGGGTCGTGCCGAGATGCAGGGCGTAGGAGGGCAGGATGTGGGCCACGGTCGTCCCGAAATCCTTCACCAGTTTGAGCTGGCGCTTGGAGTTGCCCGCGCCCGCCGGAATGGTCATGCAGCCGAGGCGCTCGGCGCCGAAATGGATGCCGAGGCCGCCCGTAAACAGGCCGTAGCCGGACATATTCTGAAACACGTCGTCTTTGCGTACGCCCGCCATGTAGAGGCTGCGGGCCATGAGATCGGCCCAACTGTTGATGTCGGACTGGGTGTAGCAGACGGCTACCGGGGTGCCGGTGGTGCCGCTGGAGCAGTGCATGCGCACGAATTCGGAATGCGGAACCGTGGCGAGCCCATACGGATACTGGGAGCGGAGATCGTCCTTGCTGGTAAAGGGAATCCGCCGGATGTCCTCAAGGGAGCGCAGGTTGTCGGCGGACACCCCGGCTTCGGCAAGGCGCTTGGCGTAGAAAGGCGCGCGGCTGGCTTGCTGAATGGTCGTTTTCAGGCGCGCCAACTGAACGGTTTCCAGCGTGGCCCTGTCCCATGTTTCGGCTTTGTCAAAGTAATCCATCTTCGTATCCGTATTTGGTTGAAAAACGGTTAACACGCTATCCGTAAAAGCGTTCGCTCATTCAACGGAACTCCCGCCGCGTAGCCACCCCACCAGTCAAAAATTTTGGGAAAGGACGGGAAAGGGGGTGGAGAAGGGGAGGAGAACCTTTTTTGGCAGGAAGGTTCTCCTTCTCCCCAATGCAAACCATTATGCCTCCCGCAGCGCAAGGCCGTGCAGCAGCCCGTGGCAGCCCGCAATCATCATGTCGCCGTGCGGGGCGATGAATTGGGCGTGCCCCAGCAGCATCCCGCGGCGCGGCCCGACCGCGAAGGTCGGGGCAAAGCCTTCCGCTTCAGGAGGCAGGGGAGCGAGAAACGCGCAGCCGTGCCCGCCTTTGGCGCGTACCTGTTCGTCGGGAAGCCAGCCGAAACCGAATTCCTTGAGATCGAACAGCAGGGCGTCGGTATCCAGCATCCCGGTGTGGTGCTCGTAGACGCCGAGGATACGCCCCTTGAAGACGAGGAACGCCGCAACATGGCTGTTGCCCACGTTGACCACCGTAACGCCTTGGCGCTGGCTGCGCTTGGCGACTTCCGGCGCGGCGAGCGCGCCGAGGACGGCTGCCGCGGCGGTATCCGCCACAGGCCCGCCCGTGCATTGCCGGAGGGCGCTGAGCCGGGTGCAGGGGGCGGGGGGCGTGTCGTACAGCCAGCGGGCGGGATCGCCCTGCGTTTCGGTGAGCAGGGCGCGCCAGAGGTTGAAGCGCCCGGCGCGGTTGCCTTCGGGATGGTGCCCGTGATCCTGTGCGGCGGCGACGACGAGGGAGGGCTTGGGAAGCCCGGCGGCGCTGAGGAGGCCGTCCCAGAAGCCGGGCTCGTAGTCGGCCAGCGGGACGGCGGCGTATCCTTTGGGGCAGGACGGCGTAATGGAGACGCCCTGCGCCTTCACGCGTTCGGGATTGTCGTGCAGGGCGAGGGCCGCATCAGGCGAGGCGGCGGGGGCGAGCCCGGCTGCCGCTTGTTCCTGAACGGCGACGGCGAAACCGCCGCCCATGTTGTGCCCGTACAGCCAGACGGGACGTCCGGCGGCCGTGTGGCGGCGGATGCGGCCGGCGATGCCGAGCGCAGGGGAGGGCAGGACGAAGCGGGGCCAGTTTTCGGCCCGTTCGCCGGGCAGGGCCAGCAGGGCATCCTGCGTCCCGCTGCCGATGTCGAGGCTCAGGATCGGCCCGGCGGCCGCCAGCAGACGCGCAACGGCGTCCCCGGCGGGAGAAAGTTCGGCCATGACTATTTTCCTTTATTCTGGATAAGCACCAGCGGGATGCGGTGCAGCGCGCTGGAGAGGCTTTCCGTGGTGCCGATGCGCCACCACACGTCGTCGAGTTCCCATCCGGCGCGGCTCGCAATGTCGCTGACCAGACCTTTGAGGTTGATGATGGGGTGGCGCTCGAAGACCTGCGGCAGGCCGTAGGTCAGGCTGCATACGAGGCAGCGTCCCGCGCGCTGGTGGAGTTCAAAGTAAAAATGCAGTTCGCCGTCGTCGCTTTCTTCGGGATCGATGGCGAGGCGGATATCATAGGCCCCTTCTTCCGCATCTCCGAACAGTGCATCAAAGAAATCGTCGGTTCGCTGTTGAGGGAAAAGATCGTTCAGACATTCGGGGGTAAAGACGTCACATACGGCCATGAAGGGAACCTTCCTTGCGTTGGGGGCCTGAGAAACGCACAACGTGCGGACGAAACAACAGTTTGGAAGGTAGCACCCATCGGCGCAAGACGCAACAAGGGGCACCTTGCGGCGCGACAACAAAGGGGTTTTCGCGTCAGCAGGCGGCGGAGAGCGAGGCCGCAAGATCGGCCTCGATAAGGACGCGTCCGGGAAGGGAACGCAGGCGGGCCGGATCGAACGCCGGAAGGAGATCACGGGGATGGATGGGGGAGGGCGCGCCGAGCAGCCCCGCCTTCCAGCCGAGGTAACCGGCTACGGCGGCGGGGGAAACGCCCGCATCCCGCAGGGAGGCCAACGTGAGGCTTGCGTGGCGCTTGGCGAGGCGTTCGCCTTCGGGATCGCAGAGTAGGGGCAGGTGCATATAGGCGGGGCGGGGATAGCCGAGCAGGTCGAACAGGGCGAGCTGGCGCGGCGTGGAGACGAGCAGGTCTTCCCCCCGGACGACTTGCGTAATGCCCATAAGCCCGTCGTCCACGACCACGGCAAGCTGATAGGCGATGACGCCGTCAGAGCGCCGCAAGGCGAAATCGCCGCCGCAGGCTTCCAACGTCATGCTGAAAGGGCCGGATACGGCATCCTCAAAAGCATAGCCTCGTGAAGGGCAGCGGAGCCGGATGCAGGGGCGGCGCCCGGCGGCTTCCAGCCCGGCGCGGCGTTCGGGGGACAGGTTGCGGCAGGTTCCGGGGTAGGCGGCCCCGGCGTCCCCCACATGGGGCGCGCCCGCCAGCGTGCGCAGCTCCTTGCGGGTACAGTAGCAAGGGTAGGTATGCCCGGCCTTCTCCAGGCGGCTCAGGGCGTCGGCATACAGCCCCATGCGGGCGCTCTGGACGTACGGCCCCGCCGGGCCCCCGACATCGGGGCCTTCGTCCCAATCCAGTCCGAGCCAATGCAGATCGCGGATGATCGCGTCGGCGTACCCGGCTCGTGAGCGGTCGGGATCGATGTCCTCCATCCGCAGCACGAGCGAACCGCCTTTGCTCCGGCAGGCCAGCCACGCGAGCAGGAAAGCCCATGCGTTGCCGAGGTGCAGGAAACCGGTGGGGCTCGGCGCGAGCCTGCCCCGGACGGGACGGGAGGCGTTCATCCGTGCTTTCGGGAAACGATGAAGAAGACGGAAAGGACGGTCAGGCAGCAGGCCGTAACGATGACGCCGTCCACTTGTTCGCCCGCGAGCAGCCAGCCGAGGAATACGCCGATGACCGGGTTGACGTATTCGTAGGAAATGGCGACCACGGTGCGGGTGTGCAGCAGCAGCCAGAAATAACAGGTGTAGGCGATGATCGCCCCAAAGATGACCAGATAGAACAGCGCCCCCGCGCTCAGCGGGGTGACGGAATCCATCGAGAAGGTGGAAAACTCGCCCAGCACGGCGGCACCCGCGAGGCTTTGCAGGCCGCCGATGAACATCAGCAGGGCGCTCGTCTGTATGACGGAAAGCCGGGTTTCGCTGGCCTGTTTCTTGGAGAGGAACGAGCCCGTCACCCAGCCGAAGGCGGCGCACAGCACAAGCAGTATGCCCCACCCGGAGTCCGTGCCGGAGGCCGTCTGATTGACGCTGAGGAGGATAAGCCCCGTAAAGCCGGTTCCAAGCCCGAAGAACTGCACCAGCGAAGGCCGGGGATCGCCGCAGAACAGCCAGCCGCCGAGCACCATCCAGATGGGCACCGCGCCGAGGATCATGGCCGCCGTACCGGAGGAGATGGACTCCTGCCCCTTGGCGAGGAAGCCGCTGGCCATAAACACCATGAAGAACGCGAGGACGAAACTTTGGGAGAGATCCTTGCGGGTTGGGAGGTTGCGTTCGCCGCGCGCCCAACTCCAGAGATACAGGAGCATGCCCGCAAACATCATGCGCAGGCCGCACATCATGAACGGGGGGAAGCTCTCAATGGCGAATTTGATGGAAATGAAACAAGAACCCCACGAGATATAAACCAGAGTGAGGCATCCCAATACCTGCGCGATGTGTTTTTGCCGTGTCGTCAACATGCGCGGGAAAATATCCCGTCGAGAGCGGTACTGCA
>URTO01000157.1 GCA_900550745.1 uncultured Desulfovibrio sp.
CGGGCCCCTTTTGTCAGGATACTCCACTTTTTCCCACTTTCCCCCACTTTGTCGTCCATTCCACCCACCTTGTCAAGAGGGTGACAAATGTATAAAACCATATGTAATTATTTATTATACAAAATATTTTACCTGTTACGGAAACAGGCCCGGCTTCCGGCGCGGGACTTTCTCATTCCCACCGTGGGCCCAAAACGCCGCCTCCCCGTCCGGCACACGCCGGGCCGATTCCAATATTGGGGCGGCTACCCGTTCCGGCGCGCTGTCCCTCGAAAAGCTCGAAGCCATGACCAGCAGCTCCACTGGCCTCGACATGCTCGCCATCCCCGGCGACACGCCCGCCGTTACCATTTCCGGCATCATCGCTGTGGAGATGAAACAACCGGATACTATGACAGAACCTTTTGATCCATAAGTTCGGAAAGTTCCGGAGGATGCCGGGCCAGCCGCATGCGCGGCCTCCCCGCATCTTTTCCTTCCTGAAAAAAGAGGCTAGTTTCTGCCCCATGCCGACGAGACGGGGCCGCCCCGCGCCGCGCCGGAGGGACGCCGTCCGGCGCCCATCACCCAACCCACCGCAAAGGCTTGACAATGCGTTTCCATTCTTTCGACGACGTACAAGATCATCTCGACACCCTTGGGCTCTTTCACATGGACTTCGGCCTTGACCGCATGCGGAACGCACTGGACGCGCTCGGGCTGCTTGCGCCCCCGTTCGTGACCGTGCAGATCGTCGGCACCAACGGCAAAGGCTCCACCTCCACCTTCCTGTCGTGCGTCGCCCGTGCGCATGGGCTGAACGTGGGCCTCTATACCTCGCCGCATTTCGTCACCCCGCGCGAGCGCATCCGCATCAACGGGACGATGCTGCCGGCAGACCGCTGGCCCGCGCTGGCCGACCGCGTCATGGAAGCGGCGCCCAACCTGACCTATTTTGAATTCCTCACGGCCCTCGGCCTGCTCGCCTTCGCCGAGGCGGGCGTGGATCTCGTCGTCATGGAGGCGGGGCTTGGCGGGCATTACGATGCGACGACGGCTATGACGGCGCAGGCCGTCTGCTTCACGCCCATCGGCATGGATCACGAAAAAATCCTCGGCCCGACCCTGACGGACATCGCCTCCGACAAGTCGCAGGCCATGCGCCCCGGCGTCCCGGCCTTCACCGCCCCGCAGGAAGCCGAGGCCCTCGCCTGCCTTCTCCGCACCGCACAGGAAAAAGGCTCGGAACTCCACGAAACAGCCTCGCTCCCGTTCCCGCAATCCCCCCTTGGGCTCGATGGGCCGCACCAGCGCACCAATGCCCGGCTGGCCGTCGCCGCATGGGACTGGCTCGCCAATCAGCGACACTGGCCCAATATGCCCGAAACCGTCGCCAAGGGGCTGGCTTCCGCGCATTTCCCCGGACGGTTCCAGCGCATCCCGGCCGCCAACGGCCTGCCGCCCCTGCTCCTTGACGGCGCGCACAACCCCCACGGCCTGCGCGCGTTTGAAACGGCCATCCGTGACGCGGGCATCCAGCTCGCCGCCGTCATCTTCTCCTGCCTTGCGGACAAGGATGTATCCGACATGCTGCCGTTTATCCGCCGCATCGCCGGGGACGCACCTTTGTTCGTCCCGACGATTCAGGACAACGAGCGGGCCATGAACGGCGAAGAGCTCGCAAAGCTCCTTGCCGAAGGTCGCGGGCCAGCCATCACGCAGCCAACCCAACGCCTGAGCCTCGCCCTAAAGGAAGCGGCCTCCTTCGTTCCCGCCGAAGACGCAGGTAGGCACCCCGTCCTGTTGTGCGGCTCCTTGTATTTGCTCGGCGAGTTCTTTACCCTTCACCCGCAAACGCTGGAACAGGAGCTTGTCTAGCGGGAAGGGGGAAAGGCTTAGGCCGTGTCGTCAATTAGATATAATCTATTGAAATTATTAATTATTTTTCGAGCTACAACAAATTATTTTCAATAATTTCAAATAGTTATATAACACAACGACACAACCTAGGCTACGCCATAGGAAACGGTTGATGCTTGGCTTCTTGAAATTCCAAAGGAATGGCCAACAAAATGCCCCAGTCATGGAGCCCATCAGCGGAAAATTGGAGAAAAAGTCTGTATTTTTAGCATACTGTCGAGATAAAACAACCATATGCCATGACAGAGTTCATTTTATTTCAAACAAATAACGGCACAAGCCTCCAGTAGAGAAAGCAACAGCGGAAAACTGAAAAAACGTATTTTCACCGTGCCTGTGGAAATGAACCAACCACATTCCATAATAAACCAAAACATATGAATAAACTCTTTCGTTCCCTGCCTTCGGTCGACGCCTGCCTGAGCGGGCTGGAAAACGCCGCGCCCACGCTGTACGCAACGACGCCCCGCCCATTGCTCCGGTCGCTCACCAACGCCTTTCTGGACGGCTGCCGCAGAGACATCAAGGAAGGACGCCTTACGGATTCCGGGCAGCTCGGCTTGGACGCCCTGCTCCCCCGGCTCGCCGCCTTCGCGGAAAAAGGGGCCGCGCCGCGCTTCCGCCGCGTGCTCAACGCCACCGGGGTCGTCATCCATACCAATATGGGCCGCTCCGTCCTCGCGGACGAGGCCGTGGACGCCATCCTCAAGGCTTGCCGGGGGTACTCCAACCTTGAGCTGAACCTTGCCACAGGGGAACGCGGCAGCCGCTACAGCCACGTTGAGGAACTGCTCTGCACGCTTACGGGAGCCGAGGCCGCCCTTGTGGTCAACAACAACGCCGCCGCCGTGCTGATTACGATGGACGCGCTCTGCTCAGGCGGCGAAGTCGTAGTCGCCAGAGGGCAGCTTGTGGAAATCGGAGGCAGCTTCCGCATCCCTGACGTCATGGAACGCAGCGGGGCCACCCTGCGCGAAGTCGGATGCACCAACCGCGTCCACCCGCAGGACTACGAAAACGCCATCAACGAGCGCACGGTCGCCCTCATGCGCGTCCATACCTCGAACTACCGCATCGTCGGCTTCCATGCAGATGTACCCGTTGAGGAACTCGCGGACATGGCGCACCGGCACGGCCTCCCGCTCATTGAGGATCTGGGCAGCGGCAGCTTCCTCGACTTCACCGCAGCCGGGCTGCCCGGCGAACCGACCGTACCTTCGGTGGTTGCCGCGGGCGCGGACGTGGTTACCTTCTCCGGAGACAAAGTGCTCGGAGGCCCGCAGGCCGGGATTATCGTGGGGACGAAGGCGATCATCGAAAAAATCAAGCGGAACCCGCTCAACCGGGCGCTGCGCATCGACAAGATGACCCTTGCCGCCCTTGAAGCAACCCTACGGCTGTACCTGGACGAACAGCTCGCCCGGAAGCGCATCCCCACGGTCGCGATGATCACCGCAGCACCGGACGAACTCAAGCGCCGGGCCTCGCGTCTGGCTTCCCGGCTCCGCAAGGCGTGCGGGGACAAGGCCGAAATCCGGCTGGTGCGGGGAGAATCCCGCGTCGGCGGCGGATCGTTCCCCGAAAACGCCCTGCCGACCACACTCGTGCGCGTCGCCCCCACGGGATGCACGCCGGAATGCCTCAAGCAACGCCTGCTCGAAACCGTTCCGCCGCTGATCGGGCGCCTTGAGGATCATGCCTTCCTGCTCGATCCGCGCACGCTCGCCGACGAGGAACTGCCCATGGCCGCCAATGTTATCGCGGATGCGCTGAATCAGACATGAGCATAACAGCGGCCTACCCGGACACGGCTTTACAGCAAGGCCCCGGACTCTCCCGCATGGAAAGGGAGAGCCGGAAAACCATATCACGACGCTCCAAACCATAAAGGACAACATACATGAACAACGAATTCGATTTCGAAACCAAAAACGGCTGGACGCACTACGCCGATGCGGCAAGCCAAGAACAGATGGACGCACTGGCCACCCGCTACATGGATTTCCTCTCCCATGCGAAAACCGAACGCGAAACCGTGGATCTCGTGGTTGAAGCGTTGAAGGGTGCCGGCTTTTCCGAAGATTTCACAAAGGATCTCGTGTTCCGCACCTATCGGGGCAAGGCCGTCTTCGTGGCGCGCAAGGGCAAGAAGCCGCTCGCTTCGGGCGTGCGCCTCATCAGCGCCCATACCGACGCCCCGCGCCTTGACTTCAAGCAGCGCCCGCTTCAGGAACAGGTGGGCATCGGGCAGGCCAAGACCCACTACTACGGCGGCATCCGCAAATATCAATGGCTGGCCCGGCCTCTCGCCCTGCACGGCGTGATCGTCAAAGAGGACGGCACATCCATCAAGGTCGTGCTGGGCGAAGATCCCGGCGATCCGGTGTTCACCATCGCTGACCTGCTGCCGCATCTGGCACAGAAGGAAGTCACCAAGACCGTAGCCGACGCCTTTGATGCGGAAAAGCTCAACGTAATCCTGGGGCACAGCCCTCTGCCTTCCGCTTCCGATACGAACGAAACCGCAAAAGAACAGAAAGATCCGGTTCGGGCGAACATCCTCGCCCTCCTCAACCGCAAATACGGCATCCGGGAAGAAGATCTGATGTCCGCCGAATTGCAGGCCGTGCCCGCAGGCCCGGCGCGCTACGTCGGCCTTGATGCCGCCCTCATCGGCGGCTACGGGCAGGATGACCGCGTTTGCGTGTTCACCGCGCTGTCCGCCTTCTTGGACGCGCAAGCCCCCGAACACGCCAACTGCCTGATCTTCTGGGACAAGGAAGAAATCGGCTCCGAAGGCTCCACAGGCGCGCAAGGCCGTTTTCTTGAGTATTGCATGGAGGATCTCACGGAAGCATGGGAACCGGGAACCAAGGTTCGCGACGTCTTCCAGAACTCCACGGCCGTTTCCGGCGACGTACACGCGGCTACCGACCCCGACTGGCAGGAACTGCACGAAAAGCTCAACGCCTCGATCATCGGGCACGGCCCCACGTTCTGCAAATTCACCGGTTCGCGCGGCAAATACGGGGCCAACGACGCCCATCCCGAATACATCGGCTGGCTGCGCGGCGTGCTCAATCGGAAAAACATCCCATGGCAGATGGCCGAACTCGGCAAGGTCGATCACGGCGGGGGCGGCACGGTAGCCCTCTATCTTGCGGCCTACGGCATGGACACCATCGATCTCGGCCCCGCCGTCCTCTCCATGCACAGCCCCTTTGAGCTGCTTTCCAAGGCCGATCTCTATTCCACAAAACTCGCGTATCAGGCCATTTTGGAAGCCTAAGACCCACCCGTTACGCTTGGGGAAGGGAAACTTTACTAAAGAATGGGGAGGACTTCCCCACATTTCCCTTCCCCTCACCAATCCTAGCAAAACGACTCCTTCCCTTCACGGGTTTTCTGCTTTATCGAACCCCTGTCTGGCGCTTTCCCTTGCCATACAAAACAGTCTGGTTCAGGCTCCCGATTAAGCCATAATGGATGGGCACAAGAGCTATGTCA
>URTO01000158.1 GCA_900550745.1 uncultured Desulfovibrio sp.
AACAACGCCAACATGAGCTTCAATCGTGGGTAACCTCGGCGCGTTAAAACGCCCGCAGTCCCTGTCCAGGCTCGGAAGGGCTGCCCGCTTGCTCGCCGAGGACGGCGCTTGCCCTATGGATACGCTTTTTCTGCACGGGGTGCCGGGTTCTTTTTGGGGCGGCGCGGTGGAAACGGCTTCTCCGCCGGGCAAAGCAAGGGCAGGGCTTCCGCGTATGGGTCGGGCTGGGCAATGCGTCCGGTCGGAAGGGGCGGTTCCTGCTGGGGCAGGGCCGCCCTTTTCGTTCCTCGTTCCTGAATGCCGTACCAGTATCTCAGTAAATTGCTTCATCCTTTTCCCATGTGAAGAAAAGATCCCCGCCGGATGCCTCCATTCCAACCAAATTTTTTAAGCCTCAAGGATTTTCGCCCAATCGTGGCGTTCCTTTCTTTTATCATAAAAAAGCTAATAGACGTAATGCATTATACCTTATAATCAACGTTATTCCGGCTTTTCGCTTCCTCCGTCGTTTCCGTGAAAAAAACGGAAAAGGTGAAAAGTGTCTTTTGTGAGACAGAAAATGTCCTTGGAATCCGTATTGTGAACGCAAGAACAAGGTCGCGCAGCGACCCTCCAACCCTCTCTACGGAAGGAACCGCCATGAAAGAAGACCGCAAGATCAAGAACGTCGTGCTGATCATGCTCGACACGCTGCAGTTCAACTATCTCGGCTGCTACGGCAACAAGGTTGTGAAGACCCCCAATATCGATCGCCTCGCCCGTCAGGGCTTCCTCTTTGAAAACGCCTACAGCGAAGGCCTGCCCACCGTGCCCGTGCGCCGCGCCCTGATGACGGGCCGCTTCACGCTGCCTTACGGCGGCTGGCAGCCTCTTGCCCCTGACGACACCACCGTCGCCGACATCATGTGGGGCAAGAACATGCAGACGGCCCTCGTCTACGACACCCCGCCCATGCGCCTGCCCAAATACGGCTATTCGCGCGGTTTTGACTTCGTGAGCTTCAACCCCGGCCAGGAGCTTGACCATACCAGCTTTGCCGATGTGCCGCTGGACCCCGCGCTGAAGCCGGAAGACTATACCTCCCCCACGATGGTTTTCAACAAAAAGGGGGAAATCATCGATGACGACAGCACGCAGCTCCTTGACGAAATCGGCTGCTTCCTGCGCCAGCAGCAGTTCCGCAAGCCCGAAGACAGCTATGTTTCCCGCGTTATGGCGGATGCCCAGAATTGGCTGTCCAACCGCCGCGACAAGACCCGCCCCTTCCTGCTGTGGGTGGATTCCTTCGATCCGCATGAGCCTTGGGACCCGGAATCCGTATGGAAGGGCGAACCCTGCCCCTATGATCCTGAATACGTCGGCAACCCGCTGGTGCTCGCGCCGTGGACGCCCGTCAAAGGCCGCATTACGGAGCGCGAATGCGAGCACATCCGCGCCTTGTACATGGAGAAGATCACGCAGGTGGACAAGTGGGTGGGCGAACTGCTCGACTCCATCCGCGCTCAGGGGCTTTGGGACGAAACCCTCATCGTGCTGATGTCCGACCACGGCCAGCCGATGGGCGAGGGCGAGCACGGCCACGGCATCATGCGCAAGTGCCGCCCGTGGCCCTATGAGGAGCTCGTGCATGTGCCGTTGATCATGCACGTCCCCGGCATCGAAGGCGGCAGGCGCATCAAGAGTTTCGTGCAGAACGTGGACGTGACCGCGACCATCATGGACGCGCTCGGAGAGCTCGGCACGCCGCAGAAGGCGAGCGATTTCGGCTTCCCGACCTACGACACCTCGGAAATGCAGGGCATCAGCCTCCTGCCCGTGATGCGCGGCGAGACCGACACCGTGCGCGACTGCGCCATCGCCGGGTACTACGGCATGTCGTGGTCACTCATCACCGAGGATTACTCCTACGTGCACTGGCTGGTGAGCGAGGACGTGAAGGACAGCGTGGACTGCATCGCCGGTTCCGGCACCGAAATGAAGGAAGAAATGTGGACCTGCACGGCTGGCGCGAAGGTGCAGGTGCCCGATCATGACGAATTGTACGACCGCAGGGCCGACCCCTTCCAGCTCAACAACATCGCGGAGCAGAACCCCGACAAGGCCCGCGAGATGCTCCAGCAGCTCAAGCTCGTCATCGGAGAAATCCGCACGAGCTGAGGCAAGGGAAGATGGGAAAAATGGGGGAACGGGCGAACCTTTTTGGAGAAAGGCCGCGCCCTTCCCCAACCTCCCCAAACCTTTTGGTTGGCGGGGAGGGCGGAAGGCGTTCCGTCGGGCCGCGGCGGGTTCCCCCAGGGCTTCGGCAAGGCCCGCTTCCCCTTCTCTTTTTCGGGAGCCGAAACGCGGGTTATGCGATGTTGTTGCGGACATCAGCGGGATAAGGCTTTTCCCGATTCCTCCAGTTGAAGCGAGACAGCCCTTCTTTCCCGGTCGGGGAAGTCGGGAGCCGAAGGCCAGGATGCGTTGCGGACGTTTGGGCGTTGCGCCTTTTCCCTCCGGTGATTCAATCTCTTTTTCCACACCCTGCGCGGAGCGCATATGACAACTGCCGTTGCGACCAACAAGCTGTCCGGAAAGTGGATAGGCTGGCTGACGAGCCTGCTCGGCGGCCTCTTTGTGGCTTGGTGCTTTTATGACCCGAGCACGCCGAAAGTGAACCTCTACTGGTTCGGGACGATCACGGCGATCGGCATGTTCGCCTTTGACCTGCTGCCGAACTTCGTCACCGCCGTCCTGCTCCTGATGTACTACATCCTGACGGGCATCGCCGCCCCGGATGTGGCTTTCGTCGGCTGGACCACCCCCATCCCGTGGCTGTGCATGTGCGGCATGCTCATCGGCGTGCTCATGGAAAAGACGCGCCTCGCCAACCGCATCGCCCTGTTCACCATCAGCCGCGTGGGGACTACCCCCATCCGCATGTACATCGCGTTCCTGCTCGCCGGATTTCTCGTCAGCGCGATCATCCCCGACGTCATCACGGTCGACATCCTGTTCATGGCCATCGCCACCGGCATGTGCCAGAGCCTCAACCTGTCCGTAACCTCCCGTTCCGCGACCACCATCGTCCTTGCCGCCTTCTTCGGCGCGACCATTTCTTCGGCGGCCTACCTGCCCAACAATACGGGCATCATCGGCCTGCTCATGGTCAAGGACATGGGCGTCCCGTTCACATGGCTGGGCTTTTACAGCGAAAACCTGCCTTACCAGATCGGGCACGCACTGCTGGCCTATACCATCCTGCACCTTTTCGGCGGGCGTGAGCTCGGCGAGCACATTTCCCGCTGCCGCGCCTGCGCCGAAGCCGAACTCGTCGCCCTCGGCAAGATGGGCCGCGATGAGAAGAAGACCCTCGTTCTGGCCCTGCTCGCGCTGGCGGCCTTCATCAGCGAGCCGTGGCACGGCATCCCCGGCTACTTTGCCTTCTGCAGCATAGTCCTGCTTGGGTTCACCCCCGTCTTCAGCCTGATGGAAGCCGGCGATCTCAAGAAGGTGCAGTTCCCCATCCTGTTCTTTATCGCGGGCTGCATGGCCATCGGCATCGTGGCGGGGAACCTCGGCATCCCCGCATGGCTGGCCGCGAAGCTGGTGCCCTACCTCCAGCAGATCGACAGCAATGCCGGTTCATCCATGTTCGCCTATTGGGTGGGCGTCGTCGCCAACCTCGTGCTGACGCCCGTTGCGGCGGCCACGTCCCTGAGCGTGCCCATGGCCGAAATCGCCAATTCGCTGAACCTTGGGATCAAGCCCATCCTCTACAGCTTCCTGTACGGGCTTGACCAGTTCTTCCTGCCGTATGAGCTGGCCCCGGCCCTGATCATGTTCGCGACAGGATACGTCCGCGTCCGTTACCTGATAGGCATCATGACGGTGCGCATGGTTTTGGCCAGCCTGATCGTGGCCTTCGTCGCCGCCTTCATCTGGCCCATGATGAGCCTGTAGGGAGGGGAAAGGGAGCGAACATGAACCGGTTCGGCTTTTGCAGGCAGGAAGGCCCGGTATTCCGTATCCGGGATCTCAACAGCCCTTGGCGTTCGGTCCTGCATCTGGGCCAGCGCCAGATGGTGGGCAAGTCCTACCAATGGGAAGACGATCCCGAAACCTCCACCTTCTCGTTTTTGGAGAAGGGCAGGGTGCGGCTCCTGAACCTTTCCGAAACGGGCAAGGAGCGCATCGTGCTCTATATTGAATCGGGGTGCCTCTTCCGCGAAGTCGTGCTGCTGCATGTTTCCCCTCTGCATCCTGCATCGTTGGTGGCGCTGGAACCCTGTGAAGTCTATAATTTCCCCCGAACTCTGCTGGACGACGCCGAATTTGTGCGGCACTATCCGGCGCTGATGAGCAATCTGGTCCACTCGCTCGGAGCCAAGGCCGGGGCCTTTTACAGCCAGATAACCGAAAGCGTCGAGCTGGACCCGCAGACGCAGGTATGCCGGTATCTGCACCGGCTGGCCGAGGAGCGCCGGACCCGCGTGGTCAATCCCGGCGTGTCGCAGTCCGAGCTGGCCCTTGTGCTCGGCTTGCATCGGAGCACGGTATGCCGCATTATCCGAACCCTGCGCGATCGGGGCGTTCTGGGGCACTTTACCCGGTGTTCCCTTGAGATCCTCGACCGCGAAGCCCTTGCGGAGCTGTGCAATCCGAGCGAGGTGGGAAAATAGGACAACCGGGGGGAGGGAACTTTCGGAGAGTACCCGCATGGTTCCCCCCTCCTTGGATATACCGCCTTCCCACACCTTTTCGAGGAAGGGAGGCGGCACGGAGGGGAATCCCCTTTCGTGACGTGAGAACCGCATGAAACCCATTGGAGTGACATTATGATCGAGATCATCACCGAAGCCGACTACAAGGATCGCCTTGCCGCGACGGAAAAGGGCGTGCTGCTGTTCTTCAAGAAGCTGTGCCCGCATTGCAAGAACATGGAGAAGGTGCTTGAGAAGTTCGGAGCCGCCAAACCCGGCATCGCGCTGTACGGCATCGATATTGAAGAAAACGCCGCCGCTGCCGCCGCGCTCGGCGCAGAACGCCCGCCGACGGTTTTCGTCATCAAGGGCGGTGAGGTCAAGGCTTCCAAGGTCGGCCTCATGAACCCCCGCGAAATGGCCGCGTTCTTCGAGAAGGCCTAAGTTGCCGAATGGGGGAAGGGGGTGTTTTTTTCGAGAACGGTGCGCTGATGCGCGTCCCCCTTCCCTTCACATTGTCTTTTCCCTTATCCTGCATCCGTCACGATGAAGGCTTCGATGCTTTTCTGTTTGGTTCTGTCATAGTATGAGGTTGCTTCATCTCCACAATGCGGTGAAAATACGGCCTTTTTCTCCAGCTTTCCCCTTGGCGGAATCCATAGCCAAGGCATTTTGCCGGTTATTCCTTTGGAACTTCAAGGAAAAAAGCATCAGCCATTT
>URTO01000159.1 GCA_900550745.1 uncultured Desulfovibrio sp.
TAACAGGCAAGAAAGCCCGTGCTGGTCTGTTCCGCACGGGCTTTCTCATTCTCGTAAGTGGATGATCTGCGTAGTTGATGGGAGAAGACGGACGGGGCCTCTTGCGGGGAACAGTAAAAGGCTCTTCCCGGCCCGCTACAGCAGTACAAGGACGCCGCTGTTGGCGATAGCGACGATCAAGAGCAGGAGGGAGAAGATCATGCCGATCTTATGGCGCATCGGCGTCGTGCTCCGGGCGATGACCGTCCAGATGACGGAGGGGATGAACAACGCCGCAAACAACGCGGCGACGAACAGAAGTGCACCCTGATTTTCAAACGTCAGCAACTCCTGCGTTTGCAACATGAAGCACAGCACGCCCGCCATGATCAAAGAAAGCCAACCACCCCACGCGGCCCACTCGCCGCACCAGTTGGCCGCAAAGACGTAGTAGTCACGCCCGAAGTCGTCTATATTCCGCCGGACGAGAAGCCAGAACAGCCCCAGAGCCCCCGCAGAGGCAACCTCAAGGAAGTGGATCAGCCCGAAGTACAACCAGAAAGGATCGCTGACGGAAGGCAACAGGAGCTCGATCAGCGTCTGAAGGTCGTTCTCTTGCGGCAGCTCCGTGCCCTGCAAGGCCACGCGGCCCAGAATAAGCCCGATGATGGGGAGGCAGGCAAGGCTGCTTCCGGTCAAAAACGCGAGAAAACCGTGCAGCACGGGCCAACTGCGCAGCGGCTTCCACGCCGCCACCACGATAGCCCAGATGATGGCCCCGCCAAGCAGAAGGCCCGCCGAAAGGTATAGGCCCGCCTGATATAGGGGGGGAAAGGTGTCGTAGGGGACGATCTTTGCCACACCGAGGCCCGCGAAGCACACGACGAACAGCCAGTTCAAAAAATTGGCAAACCGCGCCTGCTGGCGGGAACAGCGCTCCAACAGGCTCCTTCTGCCGAAATGGGCGCGGATCAGTCCATAGAGCACCACAAAAGGCAACACGACTGCCGCGAGATATAAGCATACAGGCACGGCGAACAGCGCAAGCTGCCCCCATGCTTCGATGAGGCCCGGCGGCAAAGCGGGCAACAGTTCGGACAAACGCTCCAATACAGACATCGATTCCATGCCATTTCCTCATTAACAGGGCAGAAAGTGAAGCGCGCCCCGCCGCGTCCCGCTGGCAAACCGAACGCCTATCGGAGGCACGCGCAACGATTCAGGCCTCAACATGGGGTCACCAATACCAAAAGTAAACCCTGTTCGCACACTTTTTTTGCGTATTTTGGGATATATTTCTGAAGGAGTCATTCAAAGCCGGAAGCCAACCTATGCCAAAAGGCTTCCATTTCCCGAAAAAATCTTGGATCCCCCAGCGGAGCGATTGCTAACGGCCTTGATTTAGGCGATACTGTCAGACCCGCAGGTGCTGTCCGTACCTGCAAGCTGGAAACGGGGCAGGAAAATCCATACCGGGCCAGCGGCCCGGCGACTGGCAATGCTCCGCTCCGGAGCCTACAAATCATGCATGAGGTACAACGGTGGAGAAAACAGAACATAAAGTCCTCGTAGCCAACCGGGGAGAAATCGCCGTACGCATCGTTCAGGCCTGCCGTAAATTGGGCTTGGAATTCGTTTGCGTGCATACGGCCGAGGACATCCATTCCGGCCACGTACGCATCGCCAAAGAACTTGGTGGGGAAAAATCCCTCTATCAGGTGTCCTCCTACCACGACGCCAATGAAATCCTGTCCGTCGCCGACGACGCCGGCGCCACGGCCATTCACCCCGGCTACGGATTCTTCGCGGAGGACTTCCGCTTCGCCCGCCGGGTCACGACCAGAGAACGCAAGCTGATCTTCATCGGCCCTTCGTGGCGGGTCATCCGGGAGCTCGGCGATAAAATCAATACCAAACGCCTTTCCCGCAGCCTCGGCGTGCCCACGGTTCCCGGTTCCGACCGCCCCATTTACGACGAAATGGAAGCCGAAAAGATCGCCAGGAACCTTTACGATTTCCAGCTTCAGCAGGGCATCACCCGCCCGCTGGTTCTCGTCAAGGCTTCCGCGGGCGGCGGCGGCATGGGCATTGAGGAAGTGTACGACATCGATCAGTTCCGCTCCGTGTACCGGCGTATCCGCAACTACGCGCTCCGCCAGTTCAAGGACGAAGGCGTGCTCATCGAACAGCGCATCTGCGGCTTCAACCATCTTGAAGTGCAGATCGTCTCCGACCGGAGCGGCAAAAATCCGGTCCATTTCGGCACCCGTAACTGTTCGATCCAGTCCACAGGCCTCCAGAAGCGTATCGAAGTTGCGCCCGGCTTCGATTCCTCATCCATCGAATACGATTTCGACGCGGACAAGCTGCTGGAAGACATCACCCGCCACTCCCTCGCATTGGCCCGCAAGGTCGGCTACGACAACGTGGGGACGTGGGAATGGATCGTCACCAAGGACGGCAGCCCCTTCCTTATGGAAGTGAACACCCGCATTCAGGTGGAAAACGGCGTCTCCGCCCGCATTTCCAAGGTCAAGGGGCAAGGCGACGTCGACATCATCGCCGAACAGATCCGTATAGGCCTCGGCGAGCCCCTCGGCTATACGCAGGAAGACATCACTTTTGAAGGCGTGGGCATCGAATACCGCCTCATCGCCGAGGATCCCGACAACCGCTTTACGCCGTGGGTCGGCCGCATCGACGCCTTCGGGTGGCCGAGCCATCCTTGGCTCAAAATGTACACGCACGTGCCTACGGACGAACCGTACGAAATCCCCACGGAATTCGACCCGAACCTTGCGCTTGCCATCATCTGGGGCGAAAACCTCGAACAGGCCAAGGAACGGGGCATGCAGTTCCTCGACGAGCTGACCCTGCAGGGTGAGAACCAGTCCGGCGAACTGAAGTCAAACGTCAACTTCCTCCGGGCCAATACGGGCCGCATTCTCCGCTTTTAGCGGATTACTGGATACAGCATGGATATCGAAAAAAGAGCACATCATCTGAGCGAACGCCTCAACTATATCCGGGATATCTTTGACGGCAAGCACCCGGAAGACATCGAGTTGCTGCACAACCGCCTGAACGAATTCTTCCGCCGTGCCACGGAGGGCATCCAGTCCGACCCGGATGCGGAGCTCACCACGCTGGAAGAACTGTTCACGTTTATGGAGCGCAAGCTGGAAACGAAAATCCAGCCTATGGACAAGGTGCGCATCGTCCGCCATCCGCAGCGTATCTGCCTGCGTGACATCCTTGAAAACGTATACGACAACTTCACGGAAATCGGCGGTCAGGAAGAGCACAGCATCGATCCGAGTATGCTTATCGCCCGCGCCACCATCACCCGCCGCCGCGGCAAGAAGACCTACAACCAGCTCATCATGGTCATCGGCCAAGAAAAAGGCCACGGCGAGGAATTCCGCAACGGCGGTTCCGTCAAGCCGTGGGGCAACTCCAAGGCCCTCCAGTACATGAAGGTTGCGGAAACCGAAGGTATCCCGATCCATACCTACGTCTTCACGCCCGGCTCCTTCCCCATTGAGGACACGCCCGGCGCGGCGCAGCAAATTGCGAAAAACCTCTATGAAATGGCCGGGCTCACCGTGCCTATGGTTGCCGTGTTCTCCGAAGGCGGTTCCGGCGGCGCCGAGGCCATTTCGCTGGCGGATCGCCGCCTCATGCTTTCGCACGGCTACTATTCGGTCATTTCCCCTGAAGGCGCCGCAGCCATTGAAGGCCGTCTGAAGCCCGGCCAGCGCGCCACGCCCGAACTCATCGAACGCTGCGCCACCCAACTGCACATCACCGCCGAGGACAACCTCCAGTTCGGCTATATCGACAGGATTATTCAGGAACCCAGCCTCGGCGCCCGCCCGTATCATTATGACTTCTTCCGCACCCTGCGCCAGGAAATCATCCGGGCTACCGATGAAACAGTCCTGTCCGTGCGTTCAGGCCTGTTCCGCGGCGCGCTGCTCCGCCGCATGAGCCGCGACGACATCAACCTCGACGAGATGTATATCCGCTGGCACCTCAGCCAGGGCGCCCGCGAGCGCCTTGTCCTGCGCCGCCAGAAAAAATTCCTCCGCCTGTCGCGCGGGGCCTACATCGACCGCCGCCCCTTCCTCAACAAGATGCGCAACAGCATGCGCGAATCGTGGGGCAACATCTCCGCCCGCATCAAATATGCGCTCATCACCAAGCATCAGCGTAAGTTCGCCTACCTGCTGGATGAAATGACCTCTGAAATGCACCTGCTGAAGCGCCGCCTGACCGCGCCCTTCTGCCGCATCCCTCGTGATCAGCGCCCCTCCATCGAACCGGAAACCGTGCGCAACCTGACCACGCTTTCCGATTGGGACGAGGAAAACGAGTCCCGCAAAGGCCAATGGTCGTATATCAGCCCCCGCGCCAAGGAAGACCGCGCGGTCACCTGCCCGAATGCAGGCACGCATGGCTGCCTCGACCTGTGGTCCCCGGATCTGTACGGCGAATTCGCGGGCGTCTGCACGTGGTGCGGCCACCACTTCCCGATGGAATACCAGTGGTTCGTCAAGAACGTGTTCGATGAGGATTCCGTCCGCGAATTCAACGGCGAAGTGGAAGCCGGCAACCCCCTGCAGTTTGAAGGCTTTGATGTCCGCCTTGCCGAAGCGCGGGAGCGCACCAAGCTCAAAAGCGGCTGCATTACCTTTGAAGCCAAGTTGGACGGCACCAAAATGATCGTTGCCCTGTTCGCGGGCACTTTCCGCGGCGGCTCCGTCGGTTCCGCCGAAGGCACCAAGTTCGTGGAAGCCGCGGAACTGGCGATGAAGAAACGCTATCCGCTTCTCGCCTACGTGCACGGCACGGCGGGCATCCGCATTCAGGAAGGAACGCACGGCGTCATTCAAATGCCCCGCTGCACGGTGGCGGTGCGCCGCTACATCAATGCCGGGGGCCTGTATACGGTTCTGTACGATACCAATTCCTACGCCGGGCCGGTGGCGAGCTTCCTCGGCTGCTCGCCCTACCAGTATGCCATGCGCTCCTCGAACCTTGGGTTCGCCGGACGCGGCGTCATCAAGGAAACCACGGGGATAGACATCGAACCCCACTACCACAGCGCGTATAAGGCACTGGCGCGGGGACACATTCAGGGTGTATGGGATCGCCGTGAGGCTCGCGCCAACCTGAAGCAGGTTCTGCTGACGATGGGCGGCCGCAACCTTTACTACCGTTAACCGCCGATGGGCTTTGGGGCCGGGACGTCCCGGTTCCCCGCCTTTCCCCTTTGCAAGAAGAGAGTCAACAGCATGTTAGATGTCACAAGCCTTCTCGAAGAAATCAAGGCTTCCCCTTTT
>URTO01000160.1 GCA_900550745.1 uncultured Desulfovibrio sp.
GTTTTCTCTCCCCTCCCCCGGTATCCTTTCTAGGCGTTATTTCGCGGCGGACGCGGCGGCCTCGCCAAGGCGGGCGAGGATATAGTCGCGCATGGCGGGGTCGTCTTCCTCAAGGTTGAGGCAGCAGGCATCCTTTCCCATGAGCCCGGACGGGACGAAATCGCCCAGTTCATCGGGATCGTTGACCATATCCGCATAGAAGCAGACGGAAAGCCAGCGGGCTTCGGGTTCGTCGTCCACCACGTCCACGAGCACGAACAGCGGGCGCTCGTCGTTCTTGGCATTGGCGGCGCGCAGGGAATAGCTCACGCCGGGGCGGGCCTTGAAATCAAAGCGCACGTCCGGGGTGGTGAGCAGGAAGTCCTTGAAGCGGATGAAGGCGTCTTTCGCGTTGTTGGGGTCGGTCGTCCAACCTTCGAGGAAGGCTGCCAATTCGTTGGGGAGCTGTGCTTGCGACATTGAAAACATCCTTGTTGTGATCTGCATAATGGGCCGTTTTGTGCGCTAGTGTCGCACAATCCGCCGATAGAATCCAGCGGGGCGGCGTTTCCGGTTTGGGGTTGCGGAAGGGGAGGCCGGGGAGCGCCGGATGAAGGCGCTCGCGCTTCCCCATAGTGCCGGCATCGGTCAGTTGAGGAACATGCGGAGCATCTGCGGGGGCAAGGCCGTTTCCCAGTGGCCGGTGAAAACGGCGGCGGCATAGCCGATCAGGAGGATGAGCAGCGTCCCGGCGGCGATGCCCCATGCCGGAAGGCGGAAGGAGCCGGTTCCGTAGCCGAACCGTACGCCGAGGCAGCGTGAGGGGCAGGCGCTTATGCACTCCGTGCAGCCCACACATTCGGGGCCGGAGAGACGTTTGCGCCGGTCGACGGGAATCCGCGACGGGCAGGCCGCGGCGCAGCGCCCGCAGCCGGAACAGGAGGCGGGGTCGCGGCTGACCGCCATCGGCGAGAGCAGCGACAGGAGGCCGAGCAGGGCGCCGTAGGGGCAGAAGCCGCGGCACCAAAAGCCCGGCAGGAAGATCGAGCCCAGAACCATGACGGCGATCACTCCGAGGGTCAGCATGCTGGGGGCAAGGAAATACTGGAGCATCTTGATGTCGGCGATGAGGTTGTAGGGCGACTTGAGGAACCATTCGATGCTGGGGAGATCCATGCTGATCACGAAGCTGTACAGGATGGAGGCAAGGAGCACGTATTTGGGCGTGGAAAGGAGCCATTCGATCCGCCTTCCGGGGCGGCAGCTCACGCCAAGCCGCATCCCCAGACGGGCAAGGAGGCCGGAGAGCCATCCGATGGGGCAAAGATAGCCGCAGAACCCCCGGCGGCTCAGGAGGGCCGTGCATAAGGCGACGAGCAGGATGGTCAGCCCTGCGGGATGGATGGGATCGTATTGCCCGGTGAGCAGGAAACGCTTGAGGCCGAGCAGGGCGCTGAGGGGGAGGACGGCTTCCGCGGCGGCGGGGCGGGGGACGAAGGGGCCGTTTCCGTATGCCCATTGCGCATATCCAAAGAGCCGCCACGCGACCCAGGAGAGGAAGAGGACGAAACCGAGCTGGATAAGGCGGTGCAGGCGCGCCGAAGAGAAAGGATGCATGAAAACACTCCAAAAAAGGGAACGGGCCGAAAGGATACGGGAATTCCTGTCGATCTTGCGGGCCGCTTTGTCAACAGCCGGGGTGCCCGGCTGGCGCGCCGGACGCCGAGGGCCCGCGGGGCAACATCCCCAAAGATTTTTTCTTTTTTATTATCCGCTGAATTATTAAGAAAAACTTTGGAAAGGGCCCGAATGTTACAAAAGAATGACAAAGAAGAGGCCCGTTCCTCTATTCCCAACAAAAAGATTTCAGATTAGTATCATTCTCGCTATCAAACGGGGCTTGCCTTTCGCTTCCTGATAGTTTTGCCCTCTTTCGGCTGAGGGGTGACGCAAAAGGGACATGGGGGTGTCCGTCAATTCCGGCCGAACTCCGCTTATGCCGCTGCGCCGTTTCCGTAGAGGTGAAACGGGATGAAAATGAACCGGTTCCCGGCCTTGCCGTTTGTTTCCGGTTCCCAGAGCGAAGCTGCGGAGGAGGGGATGCGGGCGTGAAAGGCAGGGGATCTCCCCATGCGGCGCGTCAGGAATGTTTTTCCTCACGAAAACGCAGCCGGGGAGAAATGTTCACATTCGAACCGTAACAAGGTGGAGAAACATGAAACGTGCATTGGCTTTGCTCATCGCTTGCGGCCTGTTGCTCGGCGTTGCCGCGACTTCCAGCTTCGCGGCCGACAAAAAAGTCGTCATCAAAATGGCCGGCATGAAGCCCGACGGGGAGCCTGAAACCCTCGGCATGCGTAAATTCGGTGAAATCCTGAAGGAACTGTCCGGCGGCAAATACGAAGTGCAGGTGTTCCCGAACAGCCAGCTCGGCAAGGAAGACGCCTACATCGCCAGCACCCGCAAGGGCATCATCCAGATGTGCGCCACCGGAACCCAGACGTCCGCCATTCAGCCCTCCATGGCCATGCTTGAAACGCCCATGCTGTTCGACGACTACGCCCATGCGCGCCGCGCCATGAACGGCGGCAAGACGTTCGAGCTGATCACCGACGGCTTTACCGAAAAATCCGGCATGCGCGTCCTGAACGCCTTCCCCTTGGGCTTCCGCCATTTCTACACCAAGAAGCCGGTGGCGACCATCGACGACATGAAGCACCTGCGCATGCGCGTGCCGAACATCCCCCTGTACATCAACTTTGCCAAGGAATGCGGCATCAGCGGCCAGCCCATGCCTTTCGCCGAAGTGACCGGCGCGCTTGATCAGGGCGTCATCGACGGCGGCGACAGCCCCCTGTCCGATATCGTGAGCATCAAGATGTACGAGACCACGCCTGAGATCACCCTCACCGGCCACCTGCTCGTCATCCATTCCCTGTACATCAACGAAAAGTTCTATCAGTCCCTGCCCGAACAGGACAGGAAGTGGATCGACGAAGCCGCCAAGCGTTCCGCCGACTACGTGTGGGATCTCGTGGAAAAGGTCGATACGGACGCCGTGAAGACCATCACCGAAGCCGGCGGCCATGTCAGCGAACCTTCCCCCGAACTGCGCAAGTTCATGCAGGATGCCGGCAAGCGCAGCTGGAAGCTTTTCTATGACACCGTCCCGAACGCCAAGGAAATCCTTGACAGCGCGGACACGTATCGTCAGGCGAAGTAACATCTGCGTTCTCAGCGGGGCTTCCGGCGCAGGCCGGAGGCCCTTTTTTTCCTCAAGCCCATGCGTTTCGCGTGGGCCCGACCATCACGCCCAGGGGTACATCATGAGCAGTGAAAACAAACCGGTCATGCCGCCGGAACGTATAGAGGAGATCGAAACCGAGGAGGAGATCCGCGAGGAGGAAGTCGTGAAAGGCAAAGGCGAACGGGCCTTTGAAGTCTTTTGCGCCGCCATTTTCTTGGGGATGATCGGCCTCGTGTTTTTCAATGCCTTCCTGCGGTACGTGTTCCGATCGAGCTTCGCGCCGAGTGAGGAATGGGCCCGGTTCCTTTTCATCTACATCACATTTATCGGCGGCATTGAGGCTTTTTACCGGCACAAGCACATCGCGGTGGACATGTTCGTCAACATGGTTCATGGGGCGTCGCGCAAGGCCGTGGACATCGTCGCCTCCCTGTTCATGCTTGCGGCTCTGGTGCTGCTGCTTTTCGGCGGCATTTCCGTGGTGCTTCAGACGCTGGACACCTATTCCGTCGCTACCAACGTGAACATGGCCTTCATCAACGGGACGCTTCCCGTCATGGCCCTTGCCGCGATCATCATCCACCTGCGGGACATCGTGCAGTTGATCCGCACTCCCGCCAGCGAGTTCAACACCGCGCCCAAAACGGAATAGGGGAGAGAGCATGGAACTTGTCGTTTTTCTGGTCAGCCTGTTCGGCTTCCTTGCGTTGGGTATTCCGATCGCCATCGTGCTTGTCCTGTGCTCTATGGTTTTGATGTATTACGGCGGCATGTGGGACAGCATGTTCGTCATGATCATCCCTCAGTCCATGTTGGACGGCGCGAACAACTACCCGCTGATGGCCATTCCCTTCTTCGTGTTCGCCGGTGAAATCATGACCGAAGGCGGCCTGTCGAAACGGGTGGTCAAGCTGGCGCAGCTCATCATCGGCCGCGTCCGCGGCGGCCTCGGCTACGCCGCCATCGTGTCCAGCGTGATCTTTGCGGGCTTGATGGGCAGCTCCGTGGGCGAAGCCGCGGCCCTCGGCAGCCTGCTCCTGCCCATGATGGCGCAGGCCGGCTATAAGCCCGGACGCGCGGGCGGCGTCATCGCCTCCGGCGCCATCCTTGGGCCCATCATTCCCCCAAGCACGAACTTCATTCTGCTTGGCGCGACCGTGGGCCTGTCCATCACCAAGCTGTTCATGATCGGCCTGGTTCCCGGCCTGCTCATCGGCCTCTGCCTGATGGTCACGTGGTTCTTCATTGTCCGCATCGACGGATATAAGGAAAAGATCGAATTCAAGAAGGGCGAAGCCCCAAAGATCGTCCGGGACGCCATGCCCGCCTTCATGATGCCCGTGCTGCTGCTCGGCGGCATCCGGTTCGGCGTCTTCACCCCCACGGAAGGCGGCGCGTTTGCCTGTGTGTATGCCATCGCCGTGTGTACCCTGTATTACCGTGAGCTGACCTTTAAGGGCCTGCTTGCCGTGAGCGCCCGCGCAGCGCGCACCACGTCCGTCGTCATGCTGATCGTGGCCACGGCCACGGCGGTGGGCTGGTTCATCACTTCGGCGCAAATCCCCATGCAGGTGGCGGAACTCTTCCAGCCGCTGGTGGATTCCCCGATCCTCCTGCTGCTCGCGATCAACGTCTTCCTGTTCCTTGCGGGCATGGTGATGGACTTGACGCCGAACGTGCTGATCTTCGCGCCGGTGTTCTATCCCCTGATCCAGCAGGCGGGCATCGATCCGTACTTCTTCGGGCTGCTGTTCATCCTGAACCTCGGCATCGGCGTCATCACGCCGCCCGTAGGTACGGTGCTCTATGTGGTCTGCGGCATCGGGAACATCAAGATCGGCAATCTGGTGCGGAACATGGCCCCCTTCCTCATCGTGGAAGTGCTGGTGTTGTTCCTGCTCCTGTTCTTCCCCTCGCTGTCTCTGGAACCCATGAAGTTCCTCATGAAGTAGCACGGGGAAAACGTGCCGTTGAAAGGGTGGGCTTGCGGGCCTGCCCTTTTTTGCGTTCGGTAGTGGGGCAGTGCGGTTCGCTTATTGCAAAGGTTTTGTATGTAAAGCAAGGTACTAATAAGCAGTTTG
>URTO01000161.1 GCA_900550745.1 uncultured Desulfovibrio sp.
TACCCCACCGCCGCCGCTCCCCCCGCCATACCCCGGCCCTCATGCTGCAAGGCACCTCCTCCAACGCGGGCAAGAGCATCCTCGCGGCGGCCTACTGCCGCATCTTCCGGCAGGACGGCTACAACGTCGCGCCGTTCAAGGCCCAAAACATGTCGCTGAACTCAGGCGTTACGGCGGCGGGCGACGAAATGGGCCGCGCCCAGATCGTGCAGGCGCAGGCCGCCTTCGTCGACCCGGACGCCCGCATGAACCCCATCCTGCTCAAGCCGCACTCGGATACGGGATCGCAGGTCGTCGTCCTCGGACAACCCATCGGGCACATGGGCGTCATCGATTACTTCAAGAAAAAAAAGGAATTATGGAAAACCGTCACCGAAGCCTACGACAGCCTCGCCGCAGGCCATGACGTCATGGTGCTCGAAGGCGCAGGCAGCCCCGGCGAAGTCAACCTCAAGGCCCACGATGTCGTCAACATGCGCATGGCCGAACACGCGCGGGCTTCCGTGCTGCTCGTCGGGGACATCGACCGGGGCGGCGTCTACGCTTCCTTCCTCGGCACGTGGATGACCTTCACCGACGCCGAACGCCGCCTGCTCACCGGCTATATCGTCAACCGGTTCCGGGGGGACGCCTCCCTGCTCGGCCCGGCCCATGAATACATGCTCGACCATACGGGGACTCCCGTGCTCGGCACCATTCCTTATATACGCGACCTCAACATCCCCGAAGAAGACATGGCGGGCTTCTCTTGGGGGCACGCCGGCTGCGGGGAAAAAAAGGAAGGGGCGCTGGACATCGCCGTGGTCATGCTGCGGCACGTATCCAACTATACCGACTTCGCGCCGCTCGCCGCCGAACCAGACGTCAGCCTGCGCCCGGTGCGCCGTGTGGAGGAATGGGGCGACCCCGATGTGGTGATGCTTCCGGGCTCGAAAAGCGTCGTCCCCGACCTCGACGACCTGCGCCGCTCCGGGCTGGCGGGGAAGATCCTCGGACACGCGGAGCGCGGCAAATGGATCTTCGGCATCTGCGGCGGGTTGCAGATCCTGGGCCGGGCCATCCTCGACCCTTACGGCATCGAGTCCGCCGCGCCGGAAGTGCCGGGGCTTGGGCTCATGGATCTGCGCTCGACCTTCGCCGCGGATAAGACGCTCGTGCGCGTGGCCCGCGCCGAAACCCCCCTCGGCGTGCCGTCCGGCGGCTATGAAATCCATCACGGCCTCACCGAGCACGGCCCTTCGGCCCTGCCGCTGTTCCTGCGGGCCGACCGCGCCTATCCGTCCGAAGAGGCGCGCATCTGCGGCTACGTCTCCGGGCGGCGCTGGGCCACCTACCTGCACGGCGTTTTCGATGACGACGCCTTCCGCCGCGCGTGGCTCGACCATGTGCGCGCCGACGTCGGCCTTGCGCCGCAGGGCCGCAGGCTGGCCGCCTATGATCTGGAAAGGGCGCTGGACAGGCTCGCGGACATTGTGCGCGAACATTCAGATATGGAAACCATTTACCAAAGCATGGGATTGAAATGAACCTCGCCTTCCTCGCGCTGCTGCCCGCCGCGCTGCTGATCGACCGCCTTTTTGGGGAACTGCCTTCCCGCGTGCATCCCGTCTGCATGATGGGCGCTCTGGCCTCACGCATGGAGGCCCTGCTCCGGCGCGGCCCCAACAACGCCCTGATGTCCCTTTCCGGCGCCCTCGCCTGCCTGCTCGTCGTCCTGCCCTGCGCCGCCCTCGCGGGCGGGCTGGCGTGGGCCGCGCAAGTTTACGCCGAGCCGCGGGCGGCGTGGTTCGTGTCCGCCATCATCATCTGGATCTGCGTCGCGCCCCGGAGCCTTGACGAGCACGCCCTGCGCGTCGCCGTCCCGCTTGCCAAGGGCGACCTCGAAGGCGCACGCAAGGCCGTCTCCATGATGGTGGGCCGCAACCCCGGACGTCTCGACGCCCACGGCGTGGCCCGCGCCTGTGTGGAAAGCGTGGGCGAGAACCTCACGGACGGCGTCCTGTCCACGCTGTTCTGGGCGGGCGTCGGCCTGTTCTTTTTCGGATATCCGGGGGCCGCGTGCCTTGCCGTGCTGCACCGCTCGGCCAACGTGCTTGACGCGCTCTGGGGCAAGAAAAACGAAAAGTACATCTGTTTCGGGACGTTCGCGGCACGGCTCGACGATGCCCTGAACTTCGTCCCGGCCCGGCTGTCCCTGCCCTGCATCGCGTTCGCCTCCCGCATCATCCCGAACCTGCGGCACGGGGACATCCTGCCCGTGGGCTGGAAATACCGCGCGGCCCACGAAAGCCCCAACTCAGCATGGAGCGAGGCGGCCTTTGCCGGGGCCCTCGGCCTCAAGCTCGGAGGCCCCGCCGTATATGGGGATCTGCGCGTCGACCATCCGTGGCTCGGCGACGGAACCCCCGACGCCAAGCCCGCTCACATCGTGCTGGCGGTGCGGCTCATGTGGCATTCCGTCATCGTCTTCACGCTGTTTGAAGTGTTCCTTATCGGCATGTTGAGCTTGTAAAGACCATCCGTTGGAGAAGAAGGGCCATGAACACACTGACGATCCCCCCTTTTTCGGCAAGGGCGGCGGAAGCGGCGCAACGGCGTCTGGACAACCTCGCCAAGGTTCCGGGGAGCCTCGGCAGGCTTGAGGAACTGGCGGTACGGCTCGCGGGGATCACCGGGAACGAATGCCCGGCCTTTCCCGAAAAGGCCGTAGTGCTGTTCGCGGCTGATCACGACATCGCCCTTCGGGGCGTGAGCGCCACGGGGCAGGAAGTGACGGAAATGCAGGTACGCAATTTCGTCAAGGGCGGCGGGACGATAAACGCCTTCTGCCGCAATGCCGGGGCGAGGCTTTCCGTCGTGGACGTGGGCGTGAAGGGCGACCTCCGCGATGTGGAGGGCCTTATACGGCGCAAGGTCATGCACGCGGCCCGCGACTTCAGCGAAGGCCCGGCCATGACCCGTGAAGAGGCGCTGGCCTGCATACAGGTGGGCATCGACATGGCCCGCGAGGAGGCGGCCAAGGGCGCAACCCTGCTTGCCGCCGGGGAAATGGGCATCGGCAACACCTCGCCCTCCTCGGCCATCGCCGCCGTGCTCACCGGCGCGTCGGTTGACGAGGTGACGGGCATCGGATCCGGCATCCCTTCCGGGCGCGTCCGCCATAAGGCCGACCTCATCCGGCGCGGCATCGCCGTCAACCGCCCCGATCCGCGTGATGCCGTCGATGTGCTCGCCAAGGTCGGCGGGCCGGAGCTCGCGGCCATGAGCGGACTCATGCTCGGCGGGGCGTCGCTGCGCATCCCGGTCGTGGTGGACGGCTTCATCGCCGGGGCCGCCGCAGCCGTCGCCGTGGGCATCCGGCCCGGCGTGCGGGACATGCTCATCGGCTCGCATTCGTCCGTGGAGCCGGGGCATCGGCTCCTCATGGACTACCTCGGCATCCCCACCTATTTTGATTTCGGGCTCAGGCTTGGGGAAGGCACGGGCGCGGCGCTGCTCTATCCGATCATCGACGCCGCCGTCCGCATCCTTACGGAAATGAACACGTTACAAGGCATAGGCATACAATGACGCTCCGCGCCGCCCTCGGCTTCTTCACCCGCCTGCCCATCGGTTCCGCGCCGCTGCCGCCCACCTTCCGGGGCGTCGCCGTCTGGCTGCCCGTGGTCGGGCTCATCATCGGCCTGCTCGTATCCCTCGCCCTCGGCCTTGCGGCGCAGATCCTGCCTGCCTCCCTGTGCGGCGTCATCGGCTGCCTTGCCTGGGTCGCGGTGACGGGTGGGCTCCATCTTGACGGCGTGGCGGACTGCGGGGACGGGCTCATCGTGGAGGCTCCCCCGGCCCGGCGTCTGGAAATCATGAAGGATTCCCGGCTCGGCACGTTCGGCGGGGCCGCGCTGTTCTTCACCCTCGCGCTCAAGGCCGCGGCCCTCGGCGCGCTGGCGGGCACGTTTCAGGCGGAAGGAAGCGGGCCGGACGCCTTCGCGCCCCTCCTGCTGTCCTGCTGCCTTGCCGGGACGCTGGCGCGGTGCATGGTTTTCGCGGCGATGCGCGTCCCCTCGGCGCGTCCGGGCGGGCTCGGTGAAGCCCTGCACGAAGGCGTGGCCCCGCGCCATGAGCTGATCGCCCTTGTAGCCGGGCTCGGCCTGTGCGCCGCCAACGGGATGCGCGGGCTCTACGCCCTCGCCGCCGCCCTGCTCGCCGCATGCCTTCTGCTTTCCGCCGCAAAGAAACGGCTCGGCGGCGTCACCGGGGACGTCTTCGGATGCCTCATCGAGCTGACGGAATGCGCCGTCCTCGTCGTGTGTTGCGTGTGAAGTTGAATAAGGAAAACAGCCTGATGCAAAAATACACACTCCCGAATCTGCGCCTTGGCGCGACCTCGTTCCTGCTGCACGCGGCCTATGTGCCCGCCGTGCGTTTTGCGGCGGAGCGGTGCGATGACGTGGCGCTTTTGCTGCTGGAAACGGGCGGGAGTGGCGAATACCTCGCCACACCCGGCGAAATCGCCGAAATCGGCAGGATCATTGCCGGAGAGGGCGCGACCTTACACGTACATCTGCCCACGGACGCCGATTTCGATACACGGGAAGGCGCGCGGGCGATGATCGGGAAAGTCCGCCGCGCCGCCGAACTCACCGGCCCGCTCGATCCGCATAGTTTCGTGCTGCATGTGGATTTCCCCTCCCTGCACGGGACAGGGCGGGAACCTTCCGCCGAACAGCAGGAGTGGACTGCCGAGGCATTGCGTGAAATCGCGGCGCATCTGCCCGCGCCGGAACGCCTCGCCGTGGAGAACCTTGAGTCCTACGCCCCCACGTTCTGGGATCGCTGGCTTGCGGGTACGCCGTACTCCCGCTGTCTCGACGTTGGGCATATCTGGAAGGACGGCGGCGATCCCGCCCCTGTGCTTGCGGCGTGGCTCCCACGGGTGCGCGTCATCCATCTGCATGGCCTGGAGCCACGCGGGGACGGGGCAGGTGCGGCGGGCGCGGCAAAACCGCAAGGCAGGCAAAAGGCCCCGGAAACGCCGATGGGAAGGAACCTCCCCCGCCTGTTCGGGCCTCGCCCGCGTGACCACAAATCGCTCCGGTTCATGCCGCCGGAGCTCGTGGACGAGGTGGCGCATCCCCTCTGGAAGGCCGGGTTTTCCGGCGTGCTCAACTTTGAGGTCTTTTCCGTCGAGGATTTTGCCGTTTCCCATGCCGTGCTCATACAGTCGTGGGAGAGGTATGTGGGAAAATGATGGGGGAGGGAATGAT
>URTO01000162.1 GCA_900550745.1 uncultured Desulfovibrio sp.
GAAAATGGTTGATGCTTTTTTCCTTGAAGCTCCAAAGGGATAACCGGAAAAATGCCTTAACCGTGGATCCCGCCAAGTGGAAAACTGGAAAAAAGCTGTATTTTTTCTCCAACTTTCCCCTTGGCGGGCTTCATGGCTGAGGCATTTTGTTGGTTATTCCCTTGGAACGTCATAGAAAAAGGCATCAACCTTTTTCTATGGCACAGCCTAACATTTTACCATTTTAACATTTAAGACGCGCTCGCTCCGACATTGAACAGCGCAAACACACAGTGCTTATACGCTTCGCAGCGACCGTCTGCTTCCCGCAGCCGGAAGAGCCTTTTCAACGTGAAAACGCTCCAATATGCAGGAAGCTTGAACTGCGTGCTCTTCCAAAATGTTGAAGGAAAGACGGGGAACCCCTCCCCCGTGCAAAAGGGCCCCCGCTTCATGGCCGAAACGGAATCCTCGCCTTCGAGTCCCTCACACGCGGCAGGGACGAAACCGGGCGGCCCGTTCGGATTTGGACAGGGTTGGAGCCCCTCACACACAGTAAGGACTTGCCCTGTTCGGCCTCGTCCGGGTTGTACAGAATTGGAGTTCCCCACACGCGGCAAGGGCACGCCCGGCTCAAGAACCGCCGGCGGCCTTTACTCACCCCTCCCCACATGCCAAAGGCACACCGGATGCCTTGGAGCAATCCTGCCTTATCTGGCCAGATTGCTTACATGCCAAGGGCGCGCCGGAACCTGTGGGCGGAAAGCCCAAAGCCTTCCCCACAGCGTGCCAAGGGCACATAAGGCCACCCCAGTACACGGAAAACCGCCCCCCTTATGGGTTCAAGGCCCGAAAACCGGAGAGAAAAAAGGGGGAAAGCCCGGCAAAAGGGCTAGACCTCCAACTGTCTCACGGCTATACACAACAGACGGAGTGTTCTTTTCACCTTGTACCGAACGGAGTGTTCTTCAATGCAGTTGAACGGTGCCAGAATTCTCATCGAGTGTCTGATTCGCGAAGGCGTCAACATCATCTTCGGGTATCCCGGAGGGTCCGTACTGGACATCTATGATGAACTGCCCCAGTACGGCGAACAGCTACGCCACGTTCTGGTACGTCATGAGCAGGCCGCCGTTCACGCCGCCGACGGATACGCCCGCGCCACGGGCAAGGTCGGCGTCTGCATGGCCACATCCGGCCCCGGAGCCACCAACACGGTGACCGGCATCGCGACCGCGTACTGCGATTCCATCCCGCTGGTGATCTTCACCGGGCAGGTACCCACCGGGCTCATCGGCAACGACGCGTTCCAGGAGGTGGACATTGCGGGCATCACACGCCCCTGCACCAAACATAACTATGTGGTGAAGGACGTGAAGGATCTCGCCAAGGTCGTGCGGCAGGCCTTCTATCTGGCCCGCTCCGGGCGTCCCGGCCCCGTGCTTGTGGATCTGCCCAAGAACGTGCTTCAGGGTTCGGCCGAGTTCGCATGGCCCGAAGACGTGAGCCTGCGCAGCTACAACCCGACCTACCGCCCCAACTTCGCCCAGATCCGCAAGGTCGTGGACGCGCTCTACAAGGCGGAGCGCCCCCTGCTGTTCGGCGGCGGCGGCGTGATCATGTCCAACGCCAGCGAAGAATTCCGCAGCCTCGCCAAAACACTCAGCATCCCGGTGACCTGTTCCCTGATGGGCCTCGGCGCGTTCCCCTGCGATCACCCGCAGTGGCTCGGCATGCTCGGCATGCACGGAACCTATGCCGCCAACAAAGCCGTCAGCAACGCCGACCTCCTGATCGCCGTGGGCGTGCGCTTCGACGACCGCGTGACCGGGCGCCTCTCCTCTTTTGCGCCCAAGGCCACCATCGTCCACATCGACATCGACCCCACATCCATCCACAAGAACGTCAATGTGCGCATCCCGGTGGTGGGCGACTGCCGCAACTCGCTGCTCGCCATCCGCGAACACCTCGAAGCCCGCGAACCGCTCCCCTGGAAGGAACGCTTCGCCGCATGGCAGGGTCAGCTTGACGAATGGAAGCAGGAGCAGCCCATCACATGGACGCCCGGCGAAACGACGATCAAGCCGCAGGAAGTCATCAAGGCCGTGGACAGGATCACGGAAGGCAAGGCCATCCTGACCACGGAAGTGGGCCAGCACCAGATGTGGGCCGCGCAGCTCTACAACTTCACCGAACCGCGCACCCTGCTCACTTCGGGCGGCCTCGGAACTATGGGCTACGGCTTCCCCGCCGCCATCGGCGCGCAGTTCGCCTATCCCAACAAGCTCGTCATCGACGTGTCCGGCGACGGCTCGTTCCAGATGAACCTTCAGGAACTCATCACCGCCGTCAGCAACAAGCTGCCGGTCAAGGTGCTGCTCCTGAACAACGGCTGTCTGGGCATGGTCCGCCAGCTCCAGGATCTTTTCTACGGAGGCCGCCTCAACGCCGTGGACATCCCGGATCAGCCGGATTTCGTGAAGCTCGCCGAAGCCTATGGGGCCGAAGGCTACCGCGTCTCCAAGCTGGAAGACCTTGAGCCCACGCTCCGCACCGCGTTTGCCAGCCCGAACACGGCCATCATCGACGTCATTGTCGAGCGTGACGAAAACGTGTACCCCACCGTGCCCTCCGGGGCTTCGCTGGACGAAATGCTGTTGCTGTAAAAAGGCTGTACAATGTCGGGAGAAGGGGCCATTCCATAACCGCCCCTCCCTCCCAACGGCGCACCACCTCCCCCTTTTCAGCCGCGGGGAGGCCGCCCGGAAGGCCGTTTCGAGGGCGCGGACGCCATTGAAACGGCGGCTGTGCGGGAAAACTGCAAAACAAGGTTGTTGGGCGCACGGAGCCCGGAGCGGCGTTTTTTCCGCCGCCCGCTTTACTGCCCCCGCGCTTTGCGATACGTTCAGACCCATCACCGTACTGAAAGGGGATTGTTATGACTACCGGACGTTTCCACGGAGCTTTCACCGCACTGGTGACGCCGTTTAAGAACGGCAAGATCGATGAGGAAGCTTACCGTGAATTCATCGAATGGCAGATCGAACAGGGCATCGACGGCCTCGTGCCCTGCGGCACCACCGGCGAATCCGCCACGATGACCCACGACGAGCATGAAGCCGCCATCCGCATCTGCGTCGAGCAGGTCAACAAACGCGTTCCCGTCATCGCCGGCGCGGGCTCCAACAACACCCGCGAAGCCATCCCTCTGACCCAGTTCGCCAAAAACGTCGGCGCGGACGCCGCCCTGCACATCACCCCCTATTACAACAAGCCCACGCAGGAAGGGCTGTACCAGCACTTCAAGACCATCTGTTCCGAAGTGTCCATGCCCATCATCCTGTACAACGTGCCCGGCCGCACCGGCTGCAACATGCTGCCCTCCACCGTGGCTCGCATCGCCCGTGACGTGCCCGATGTCGTGGGCATCAAGGAAGCCACCGCGGATCTCATCCATGTGTCCGACCTCGTGGAACAGTGCCCCGAAGGGTTCCAAGTCCTCTCCGGCGACGACTTCACCGTGCTGCCCCACATCGCCGTGGGCGGCTGCGGCGTGATCTCCGTGACCGCGAACGTCGCGCCCAAGCTGATGGCCGACCTCTGCAAGGCCACCCTCGCCGGGGATATGGACGAAGCCAGACGCCTGCACTTCAGGCTCATGCCCATCAACCGGGCCATGTTCCTTGAAACCAACCCGATCCCGGTCAAGACCGCCGTGTGCATGATGCGCGGCCTTGATCTCGAATTCCGCCTGCCCATGGTTCCGCTTATGCCGGACAACCTTGAAAAGCTGACCAAGACGCTCAACGACTGCGGCCTGCTTCATTAATGCAAGCGTACGCAAGCGCCACGGCCTCTTCGGAGTCCGTGGCGTTTTGCGTTTGAAAAACATACGCACAAGGAGACTTCATGGAATCGTCACTTGCCTTTACGCCGGACTTCAGCAAATCTGGAGGCCTCATCGCCGCCGTCGCGCAGGATGCGGAAACCCTTGATGTTCTCATGCTGGCGTGGATGAACCCCGAAGCATGGGAAAAGACCCTCGAAACGGGCGAAGCCCATTATTACAGCCGCAGCCGCAAGTGCCTGTGGCATAAAGGCGGCACATCGGGGCATGTGCAGAAGGTGAAGTCCATCCGGCTTGACTGCGACGGCGACGCCGTCGTGCTGCTCATCGAGCAAATCGGCGGGGCCGCCTGCCATGAAGGGTACAGAAGCTGTTTTTCCCGCGAACTCCGCGACGGCAAGGTATCCCGCTGTTCCGAACTCGTATTTGATCCCAAAGAGGTGTACAATGGCTAATCCCATTCTCAAGCTCGGCCTGCCCAAAGGCTCCCTGGAAGACCCGACCATCGATCTCTTCGACCGCGCCGGCTGGAAGGTGCGCAAGCACCCCCGCAACTACTTCCCCGACATCAATGATCCCGAAATCACGGCCCGCCTCTGCCGCGTGCAGGAAATCCCCCTCTACATTCAGGACGGCGTGCTGGATCTCGGCCTGACCGGCAAGGATTGGGTCAAGGAAACCAAGGCCGACGTCGTGGTGGTTTCCGACCTCATCTACTCCAAGGTTTCCAACAAGCCCGCCCGCTGGGTGCTCGCCGTCGCCGGCGATTCCCCCTACCAGAAGCCCGAAGACCTCGCGGGCAAGCGCATCGCCACCGAGCTCATGGGCGTGTGCACCGAATATTTCAAGGAACGCAACATCCCGGTCAACATCAACTATTCGTGGGGCGCGACCGAAGCCAAAGTTGTGGAAGGCCTCGCCGACGCCATCGTGGAAGTGACGGAGACGGAAACCACCATCCGCGCCCATAACCTCCGCGTCATCGACGAAGTGCTGGTGACGAACACGGTGCTCATCGCCAACGCCGCCGCCATGCGGGACCCGGAAAAGCGCCGCAAGATCGAGCAGATCGATCTGCTCCTTCAGGGCGCGCTGCGCGCCGAGTCGCTCGTCTGCCTCAAGATGAACGCCCCCGCCGCCAAGCTGGACGCCATCCTTGCCCTGCTGCCCTCCCTGAACTCCCCCACCGTCGCCCCGCTCCAGAACGGCGAATGGCTTTCTCTTGAAACCGTGGTCAGCACCGGCATCGTCCGCGACCTCATCCCCCAGCTCCGCGAAGCCGGGGCCGAAGGGATTCTGGAATATGCGCTGAACAAGGTCATCTAAGGGGAAATGCCTCCGGCGGGCAGGGCTCCGCCCTGCACCCGCTGGGGGGCGAGCCGCCCCCCAGACCCCGGCATAACGGCAGATGCAAAACGGTTCCGCATC
>URTO01000163.1 GCA_900550745.1 uncultured Desulfovibrio sp.
GGGAACCCTTCTCCAGAAGGGTTCCCCTCCCCCCTCCAATCTTCAATCCCTACCTTCCCCTTCTCAACGACAATGCTTCGGGCATGAACAGCTTGGCGAGCAAAAGATAGGGGATGGCGAAGATGACCCCCGCGATGCCGCATATGACGGCGTGGCGCATGGCTGCGGGCAGATAGGCATACAGGGAGGGGAACCAGAGGGGCAGGCGGCCTGAAAGCCCGTAGACCGCGGAAAAGGCCAGCAGCGTGCCGGGCAGGGCCAGCAGGCAGCCCTTGATGAGCAGGCGCCCCATGCCGTCGAACGCGCCCCTGCCGTGCTTGCGGATCCAGAACCACGACAGGGCAAGGGTGTAGGCGAAGAGGCAGAGCGTCGTCAGCGTGGCAACGCCGAACGCCCCCCAGAGCTTTACCGCGAGCGGATAGACGGGCAGGGCGGCGAGGGTCGCTGCGGTGCCTACGATGGCCGGGGTGATGGTATTCTGGCGGGCGTAGAAAGCCCTTCCGATAACCTGCTGCACGACCCAGAAGGGGACTGAAAGGAGCAGCATCTGGAGCAGCGGCGCGGCGAGGATGGTTTCCTCGGCGGAGAATTGCCCGCCTTCAAAGATGAATCCGAGCGTGGGCAGGGCAACGGCCATCATATAGGCCGTGAGCGGGATGACCACAAGCATGCTCCCGCGCAGGGCCGTGCCAAGGGTCTTGTCGAATCCGGCGTCGTCACCTCTGGCCGCCAGCGCGGCAAGGAACGGGAAGGACGCCACGCCCGCGGCCTGCGCCACCACGCCCACGGGGACAAGCATGATGCGCCGGGCATAGCTCAGGAGGCTCACCGCCCCTTCTCCCGCCATGGAGCCGAAAATACGCACGAACTGTTCATCCATAGCCACAATGGACACGCCGAGCATAAGCGGCAGGGCCAGCAGGAGAAGCCGTTTGAGGAGCGGGTGGCGCAGGTTGAAGCGGAGCCGCAGCCCGGCGGGGATGCCTTCGGGCAAGGGCGCGCCGGAGGAGCGGGCCGCCATGACGGGCAACAGGAACGAGCCGAGGGCCGCGCCGAACAGGACGCCCCAGCAGAAGCCTTCCATGTCCCTCCCGGTCACGAGGAGGCCGCCCGCGATGATGCAGCCGTTGTAGATGAGCGGCGTGAGCGCGGGGGTGAGGAACTGCTTGCGGATGTAGAGCAGGGCGGATACGCACGCGCCGGGCAGGAAGAAGACCTGTGCGGGCAGGATGATGCGCAGGAAATGGGACAGCCGTGCCTGTTTTTCCGGGGAAAATCCCGGCCCGACGAGTTGGGAGAGTTCCGGGGCGAAGATCCAGGCCACGGCGGTCAGGACGGCTATGCTGAGGGCCGCCCACCAGAACACCGCCGAGAAGAACCGCCAGCCGTCGGCCTCATCCTCCTCGAACCGTTTGGAAAGCAAAGGGATCAGCGTGATTGAGATATAACCGCCCGCAAGCAGGTGATTGAGGAAGTCCGGGATCACGAAGGCCGCGAAATAGACGTCCGATTCCGCACCCGCCCCGAATTGCCACGAAACCACCTTATCCCGTACCAGCCCCATGAGCCGGGACAGGAACACGCTGCCCGCCATGATCAGGGCCGCTATGCCCATTTTATGCGTTGCCGTCAGTCGCACTGGTTATCCTTATGATTGGAGGTTCAAACCGGGAAAAGGGCTTTCCGGGGAATATGTTGGGCTGTGTCACAGAAAACGGTTGATGCTTTATCTCTTGAAATTCCAAAGGGATAACCAATGAAATCCCCCAGTTATGGAGCCCGCCAGCGGGAAATTGGAGAAAAAGCATATATTTTCAGCATATTGCCGAGAAAAAACAACCATGTGCTGTGACAGAGCCCTATTTTTCCCTGCCCGGCATCCGTTCCCGTCCTCCAACGGTTTTTTAGGGTAAAGGGATGCTGCCGCCATTCCGTATTTCCGGCGGGAGGGCCTTTGCCCTCTCCAAAGGTTGGCCATACCGGGAGAGGCGAGGCTGTGGAGGAAAGCCTTCCTGAAGGGTGGGGTTCTTCCCAACATTCTTTTTCAGGGCCCAATGGACGGCAATTTCACCTTCATCGCCGGTGATGTAAAGCGGAATATCCCGCCATTCCAATGCGTCGCGGACTTTCCGGGAAGGAAGCCGGTAAGGGTTGTACGCCCCGGCGCTGGCGATGGCCAGCTTTGGGGATACCGCGTCGTACAGGGCCGGGACACGGCTGCCTGCGGAACCGTGGTGGGGCAGGACGAGCACGTCCGCCGAAAGATCCGCGCCGCTTCGCAGCAGGGCCCGCAGGTACGGGGCTTCGGCGTCTCCGGGCAGCAAGGCGAGGCCGTGCCCGTTGAGGGCAAGCCGGAACACCAGCCCGTTATTGCCCGAAGGCGTCACGCCGGGGGCCGGGGCCAGCACTTCAAGCGCCAGCCCGCCCGCAAGGGGGAGCACGTTTCCCGCCCGCAAAGTATGACGGGGAATGCCGCGCGAGGCAAGGATGGCGGCAAACGCTTCGGAGAGAGGCCGGGGCGAACCCTGCCGCGGCGTGTCGATGCCTTCAAGCGGAGCGGTATAAGCCTTTTTTATCGCGTAATTGTCCGCGATGAACAGCAAGCCTTTAAGATGATCCCGGTCGGGATGCGTTACGGCGATGAAGTCCAGCCGGGGCAGGTTGTTGGCGGTGAGCACCGGGGAAACGATATCCCTCCCTACATCGAAACGGTCGGAAAACAGCCCGCCGCCGTCCACCAGCGCCCGCCCTCCGCAGGGCCACTCCAGAAGGATGGCTTGCCCCTGCCCGACATCCAGCACCCGGAGGGAAATTTTGGGTTCAAAGAAGGCATGTATCCAGAGCAGCGGCCCGACGGAAAGCAGGAGCGCGCCGGAGATCAGAAGGCGTTTCGCCGCGTGCGGGAAGTGATCCCGGTGTACGCGCATGGCCAGCGCCACGGCAGCCGCCCCGAAGCCGAGGATGGCGGTCCAATGCGGGCGCGGGGATACGAACAGATCCAGACCCGCGTGCGCCTGTAGCCAGCGCAGGCCGTACAGAAGGGCCTCGCAAGGGATGTTCGCCAGATGGAGCAGGAAAGCGGCAGCCTGTTCCAATCCGGCTGCCGCGGCGATAAGCCCAAGGAACGACAGCGGCAGGACGATGAAGCCGAGCGCCGGAAGCCAGAGCAGGTTGATCGGGAACCAGAGGGTCGAGCGCCCGAAGGCATCCATCACGAGGGGGAGGGTGGCGAGCTGCGCGGCGACGGAACAGCCGAGGGTCAGCCAGAGAAGCCGGACGAAACGGCTCATGGCGGCACGCATGGGCGAGATCCCGCCTTGCAGGGCTTTGAGCGGCGAGAAGGAGAACGGGCCGTCGTTCCAGAGCTTGCTGAGCCACGGGGAACAAAGCGCGATGCCCGCCACCGCCGAAAAAGAGAGCTGCACGCCCAGATCGTAAAGGCACAGGGGATCGGCCAGAACCATGCAGAGCAGGGCGAGCAGGAGCACGTCGGCAAAGGTGAAGGCCGGGCGCAGGTTCCGGCGGAAGCGTTCGGGAAGCAGATCGGGCACGCAGCGCAGCAGGCAAACGATGGTGAGCATCAGGGCGGCCCGCACCAGTGAAGGCGGCGCATCGCCAAGCCATAGATAGGCGTAGGCCAGCGGCAGGCTCAGGAGCCCGATGAGGCTGTAGGCCGGGAAGCGCAGGAACAGCCCCGGCGCGAGGAGCCCCACCATCCCGGTGAGCGCCAACGCGCCCAAGCCGACGACGGCAAGATGCTGCCCGGACAGGGCAAGGCTGTGCGTCAGCCCCGCCGCGTTGATGCGTTCCATGTCCGGCGTGTTGAGCCCATAGCGATCCCCGAACAGCAAGGCCGGGATGATGGAAGAGCCGCCGTCCCGCATCCTTGAAAAGGGCCTCGTATCCGCCGGCGCTGCGGAGTGCGCCGATGAGCCGGAATGGTTCCGAACCTCCCCAATCCGTACGGCCCCAACCCGCTCAGGGGCGGACGTGCCCCCCTGTGGGGCTGGAGGCGGTTCGTTCCAAGCGGCTGGGGGCGGCAGGGCCGCCCGCCGGGAAGTGTTTCCGTCCGCACTGGAAGGGGAAAGCGTGCGGGGGCCGCTTTCTTCCGGCGAACCCAGCGCGGCGGCGACACGCAGGCGCAGGCGTTCCCGCAGCCCGGCTCCGGCGGAAGGCGTGCCGGATGTACGGATGGCGGCGTCATCCTGTTTGGCCCACGCCTGAAAGAACACGCCTTGGCGATGCCAGTAGTCTTCACTGTTCCACGCGCCTTGGTTGCGGAAGCCGTGAACCGGGCGGATTTTCAGGTTTGCGGTTATCCGTTGTCCCGGCAGGGGGCGGGGTACGTCGGGCATGTCCTGCCACGTCAGGGCCAGCCTGCCGGGGAGCGGTTCCTTTTCGGCGGGGCCCACATCGTCCAGAATGATTTGCAGCCGCTGATCCGGCAGGCCGCGGGAACCGACGATCACGCCCTCCACGGTGACGGCCCGCCGCGAGGACAGGCTTTTTTCCAGCCATGCCGGATACTCTTGGGGGACGCGCGGAGCGGACTTTCCACCGATCCACCAGCCCGCGATGACGCACGCAGCCGCCAGCAGGCAGCAAAGGGGGCGGCGCGTCCGGCTGTCCGCCCATACGAACAGGGCACAGGCCGTCAAAGCCGGAACCGGGAAACGGGCCGCGACGATTCCCGCGGCGAACAGCAAGACGCCGGTTTCCCAGAACAGGAGCGGCTGAAGCGGCGGGACGGGCGGCATCGGCTGTTTTGTCGGCATGGCGCAAGTTGTTTTGGGAAGGAGAAGGAAGATGGAAAAGGGGAGGCGCGTTTCTGGATAAATTATGTGCCGTGATGTACCCGGCCGGTCCATGGGATCCGGATAACCTCCGGCAGGAAGTGTTCGCCTGTTTACCTTTACATGTCTGTTATACCGTTTTTCTTTGGTTCGGGACGGTAATGAACGTTGTCTCCAGAGAATGTCCGGGACTGTTCCGGGAAGCTTCGGATGATGCAGAACCAGTTTCTTTACGGGAAAATATTCATGCCATGTACAACCTCGTGACAGAAAACGATATTACCAAAGAAAAAGAGGTTGCCCGGCTGGAAATGTGGCGGGTACTCTACGATATGGACGAAAAAGCCCGCCGGATCAAAGAAATGAACGAACGACTGGAACAACTGGGGGAAGAAGGAAAACGAGAAAACTGCTTTTTATGCAGAGTATGACAGTCGTGGCGAAGGTGCCA
>URTO01000164.1 GCA_900550745.1 uncultured Desulfovibrio sp.
CTCATCGCAGTCCGCGGCGCGGGCAAGATCATCGCCATCCCCGGCGCGGTTCTCATGCCCATCGTGATCACCCTGTGTGTGGTCGGCGGCTACGCGGTAAACAGCTCCACCTTTGACCTGCTCGTCGTCGCCATCTTCGGCACGGTTGGTTACCTTATGATTAAGTGCGACTTCCCGCAGCCGCCCTTGCTGCTCGCCATGATCCTCGAACCCATCGCGGAGTCCAATTTCCGCCGCGCCCTGAGCATTTCCCAGAACGACTACAGTATCTTCTACACGAGCCCGGTGGCCTGCATCATCCTCGGCGTCAGCCTGCTCGTACTACTCAAGCCCATCTACGACGACTTCCGCGCCAGCCGCAAGGTCGCCGCGTAACCCAAAGGAGCCCGAAAATGGAACTCGCGCTGTGGAAAGAACGGATTGACGGCTGGTTCGCTGACAAAGAACCCGAAATGCTCGCCCTGCTGGAGCGGCTGGTGAACATGGATTCCTTCACCAGCGACGGCGACGACGTGAACCGCGTCGGTGAAGTGATCAGTGAGTGGATGCGGAATGCCGGATTCCATACGGCGAAGATCGCCAAGGCGCCTATCCCCGCCGACGAACCGTGGATGGCCGCGCTCGGCAACGTGTTCACGGCTCGCACCCATCCCATTGAGGCCGGGCCCGGCATTGCCTTTCTCTCGCACATGGACACCGTGTTCCCCGCCGGGACAGCGGCGGCCCGTCCCTTCCGCCTCGACCGCACCGCCGACCGTGCCACCGGCCCCGGCGTCACCGACATGAAGGCTGGGCTGGTCCAGAACATGTTCGTAGCCCGCGCCCTCAAGGAACTTGACCTGATCCGCGTGCCCATGACCTTGACCTTCTCGCCGGATGAAGAGCTCGGCTCCCCTTCCACCACGCCTGTCCTCGGCGAACAGCTCAACGGGGCCGTTGCGGCGATCTGTTCCGAACCCGGCTACGCCAACGGCGGCGTGACCCTCGAACGCAAGGGATCGGGGCATATGCTCCTTGAAATCAAAGGCAAGGCCGCCCATGCGGGCCGCTGCTACGAGGATGGCGCGTCCTCCATCCTCGAACTCGCCCATAAGGTGCTCGCCTTCGACCGCTATGTGGATCTACCGAACGAAACCACGGTCAACACCGGCCTCGTCAGCGGCGGCACCTCCGCGAACTCTGTGGCTCCGTGGGCCTCGGCCCGCATCCACATCACCTTCAAGACGCTGGAAACCGGGCGTAGGCTCGCAGACGCCCTACGCACTGAAACGGCAAAGGCCGTCATCCCCGGCACCTCATCGCACCTGAGCGGCGGCGTGCGCTTGCCCCCGCTGGTCCCCACCGCCGATGTGCTGCGCTTCTATGAACTCATCAAGCGCGCGGGCGACCTCATCGGTTACCCTGTCCGCTCCGAACGCTCCAAGGGCACGGCGGAATCCGGCTACACCTCCAGCGTGCTCGGCGTCCCATCCGTATGCAGCATGGGCCCCGAAGGTTCCAACCTGCACTCCGCCGACGAATACATGATTCCCTCCACCTTCGTCCCGCGCTGCAAGCTCGCGGCCCTTGCCGCGCTTCAGGCTGCCGAAACCTTCAGCCCCGCCCCGCGGGTTGAACTCTAGAAGGATGGCGGAAGCCCTTTCCAAAGGCTCATCCTCCGAAGGCCACTCCGCCGTTCCACGCTGGCCCGTTTTCCCGGCCATCCGGGTCAATCGTCAACCCATTACGCTTCAAGGAAACCGTCATGAAGAAGATTCTGACCTGTGCCCTGCTTGCCTGTGCCCTGCTCTTCTCCGGCACGCCCAACGCCTCCGCAGCCTATCCTGACCGTCCTGTCACCATCATCATCCCGTTTGGCCCCGGCGGAGCGGTGGACATCGCCGCGCGTATCCTCGCCGAATACTTCCAGACCAAGCACAACATCACGTTAAACATCGTGTGCAAGGCTGGCGGAGCGGGCGCCCCCGCCATGCTCGACGTAGCCAAGGCCCGCCCGGACGGTTACACCTTCGGCTTTCCGGCCATCGCCACCTTCTCCACCACCCCGCAAATCAAGAACACCGGCTACACCCTGAAGGACTTCCGCGCCGTGGCGCAGGTCACCGTCATGTGGCTGAGCCTCGCCGTCAACGGCGACTCCGGCATCAAGGACATCAAGGGCCTCATGGAAGCCGCCAAGGCCAACCCCGGCAAGGTCAACTTCGCCACCCACGGCGCGCTCTCCACGCAGCGCCTGTTCATGACCCGGCTGCTCAAGGCTTTCCCGGACGTGAGCCTGCCCCACGTCGGCTACACCAGCGGACATGAAGTCTCCACCGCCCTGCTGGGCCGCCACATCACCAGCGCCTTCGGCGTGACCACCAACCAGAAGCCCTATGTGGAATCCGGCGACTTCACCATGATCGGCGTATCCAGCCCGCAGCGCCTGCCCGACTTCCCCGACGTGCCCACCTTCGCGGAACAGATCGGCGATGAATACACCTTCGCTTCCTCCCACGGCCTTGTCGCCCCCAAGCGCGTGCCCAACGACCGCATCGAAACCATGCAGAACCTGCTCAAGGAAGCCCTCGCCGATCCCGACGTGCAGGCCAAGTTCGCCAAGGCCGGGCTGACCACCGACTACCTGCCCGCCGACCAGTTCCAGACCGCCGTCAACGACATGTGGAAGATCATCGGCGACATCATGAAGGAAAACAAGTTCAACTAAACGCGGCGGCCCCCACAAGGGGGCCACGCACCCCGGAGAATCTATGGGATTCACAAGAACTCTCGCAGGCGTCTGTATGGCGGCTCTGCTTTGCGCCTCCGCAGCCGGGGCGGAACCCGTCCCCATGAAGACCGCATGGCTCGGTGAACATGAAACCTTCGCCGTCTGGTACGCAAAGGAAAAGAGCTGGGACAAGGAAGCCGGGCTGGATATCTCCATGCTCCGCTTCGATTCGGGAAAGGCCATCGTTGAGGGCATCCTCGCCTACGACTGGGCCGTGGCCGGATGTGGGGCCGTCCCCACCCTGACCGCCGCCCTGAGCGACCGCATCGACATCATCGCCGTTGCCAACGACGAGTCCGCCGCCAACGCCCTGTACGTGCGTGCCGACAGTCCGATCCTCGCCACGGAGGGGGCCAACCCGGCCTATCCCGCCGTGCGCGGCGGCAAGGAAAGCGTCAGGGGCAAGGAAATCCTCTGTCCAAAGGGAACCTCCGCGCACTACATGACCGCCATGTGGCTCAATGCCCTCGGCCTCACCGAACAGGATGTCCACCTCAAAGATATGACAGCCACACAAGCACTCGGCGCATTCGCCGGGGGCCTCGGCGACGCCGTGGCCCTATGGGCCCCGCTCACCTACGACGCCGACGCCAAGGGCTTCAAGCCCGCCGCCCTGTCCCGCGACTGCGGCGTCTCCCAGCCTGTGCTTATTGTCGCCAACCATGACTACGCCGTGAAGCACCCCAACCAGATTGAGGCCTTCCTCAAAATGTACTTGCGTGCCGTTGCCACCCTGCGCGAAACCCCACCGGAAACCCTCGCCCCGGACTACATCCGCTTCTATGAAAGCTGGACAGGCCGCAAGCTCACCCCAGAACTCGCCATACAAGACCTCCGCAACCATCCCGTATTCACCCTTGATGAACAGCTCGCCCTGTTCGACGACGCGGATGGGAAAGGACAGCTCCGCACATGGCTCGCCGACATTGTCGCCTTCTTTGACGGCATCGGCATGGTGCGGCAGGAAGACCGTCCCCGCCTTGAACGCATGAACGCCGTTACTGACGTCTATCTCAAGGCCCTGCGCTGACCGCCTCCGGGCACATGCCGCCCGCCGACGCCTCAAACACGACGGCTACCGTCCCCTGCGGCCCGTTCCGCAGGGGACGCCGGGCGTCACCGGGAGTTTTCCCCCATTCACCGGCCCCGCGCCGGCTCAAGGAGCATCCCCATGCCGCTGACGGAATGGAAACGCGAACTGGATACGCTGCTGGACGGACAGGAAGCCGACATGCTGGCCTTGCTGGAAACGCTGGTGGGCATCGACTCCCCCACCGCCGACGCAGCGGGCGTAAACCGCGTCGGCGAAACACTCACGGGCTGGCTGGCCCAAGAGGGCTTCGCCACGTTCCGATTACCCAAACCGGCGATCCCCAAAGATGAACCGTGGCAGGCCGACCTCGGCGACGTTTTTATGGCCCGCACCCACGACGCCGCCCATGGGCCGGGCATCGGCTTCATCGGGCACATGGATACGGTCTTCCCCACAGGCACGGCGGCCTCCCGCCCCTTCCGCCTCGACCGAACGGCCGACCGCGTCACCGGGCCGGGCGTTGCGGACATGAAGGCCGGGCTCGTCGCCAGCCTCTTCGCTGCCCGCGCGCTCAAGCGCATGGGCTTCGACTGCCCCATGACCCTGATGTTCTCCGCCGACGAGGAGCTTGGCTCCCCCACTTCCTCCAAGGCCCTCGCTGCGCAGCTTCCGGGGGCACGGGCAGTCATCTGTGCCGAACCCGGCGGGGTTGGGCAAGTCGTCACCGTCTCCCGAAAAGGTTCCGGGCACATGCACCTCAAGATCACGGGCAAGGCCGCCCATGCCGGGCGCTGCTACGCGGACGGCGCTTCCGCCATCCTCGAACTCGCCCACAAGACCCTCGCGATCAACGATTTCCTCGATCTCTCCAGAGGCATAACCGTCAATACCGGGCTGGTCGGCGGCGGCACCTCCGCAAACTCTGTGGCTCCATGGGCCGAATCCCGCATCCACCTGACCTACCGCTCCCTTGAGGACGGCAAACGTGTAGTCACGGGTATCCGGGATCTGGCGGCCCGTTCCTTCGTCCCCGGTACCACGGCGACGGTCAGCGGTGGCCTGCGCCTCTACCCGCTGGAACGCACCCCTGAAGGCGACCGACTATTCGAGCTCGTGCGCGAAGGGGGGCGCGCCCTCGGCATGGACATCACCGGGCAGCACTACGAAAGCGCCGCTGAATCCGGCTTCTGTTCCAGCGAACTCGGCATTCCTACCATCTGCTGCATGGGCCCGGAAGGCGACAACATCCATTCCGTAGACGAATTCATGATCCCCTCCACCCTCGTCCCACGCTGTAAGCTCATTGCCCTGACCGCCCTTCAGGCGGCGCGGGCCTTTGCCCGATAACCATTTCTCCATAGGGATTCCCTTCCGGCACACGCCGGAAGGGGCCTGTTGCGATCCCGCGCCTCCCTTGTGATATTCTCAACA
>URTO01000165.1 GCA_900550745.1 uncultured Desulfovibrio sp.
TTTTAATTATAGTATGTGAAAAAAAGAAGACGAAAAAGGGTAGTTTTGAAAAATTCATTTTTTCAACAAAAAGACACAAACGGTATATTGCCATATCTCGGATTAGATGGCATGGTTTCTGCGGTATTATGCCAATAGGGGCGGAACGGAGCCTCTTTCGGCATTGAAAATGAGGCGGAGTTTTTATTAAATTTTTAATGAGCGGACGGCGGATCCTCAGACGGCCTCGCCCCGCGAATCCCTCACCCGGCGCCGCGGAAGAGGCGGACGGGCAACCCGGACGGCGGAAGGCCGTCCAAGGAGCATCGCATGAGCGCACCCAGCAAACGGGAGATCCGCAAGGTCGTCCTTGCCAGTCTGCTCGGAGCCACCATCGAATGGTACGACTTCTTTCTCTACGGGGTTGTGGCGGGCATCGTCTTCAACAAGCTGTTCTTCCCCACCACCGACCCGTTCATAGGCACCATCCTTGCCTACAGCACCTTTGCCATCGGCTATCTGGCGCGTCCCCTCGGCGGGTTCGTCTTCGGCCACTTCGGGGACAAGCTCGGACGTAAGAGCATGCTGGTGCTGACCATGCTCATCATGGGGCTGGCGACCATCGGCATCGGCCTTGTCCCGACCTATGCCCAGATCGGCATTGCCGCGCCGATCATCCTCCAGACCCTGCGCCTCTGTCAGGGCCTTGGGCTGGGCGGCGAATGGGGCGGTGCTGTGCTCATGACCTATGAATACGCGAGCAAGCGTGAACGCGCCTTCTACGCCAGCATCCCGCAAATGGGCCTTGCCACGGGGCTGTGCCTCTCTTCCGGCGTGGTGGCGCTCCTGTCGTGGGGGCTCTCGAATGAGCAGTTCATGGCATGGGGCTGGCGCTGCGCGTTCCTGATCAGCGTGGTGCTGGTGGGCGTGGCCCTTTATATCCGCATGCACATCCTCGAAACCCCCGACTTCCGCAAGGCGCAGGAACGCGGCAAGACCGAACACAAGAGCCTGCCCATCGTGCGCGTTTGCAAGGATCACCCCGGCAACATCGCGCTCGGCGTGGGCGCGCGCTGGATCGACGGCGTGTTCTTCAACGTGCTTGCGGTGTTCGTCATTACCTATCTGGTGCAGTATGTGGATGTGCCCCGCACGCAGGCGCTCACCGTGGTGATGATCTCCGCCCTGGCCATGTGCCCGTTCATCCTGATCGCCGGGCGTCTGGCCGACCGTTTCGGGCGCGGCAAGGTGTACGGTTTGGCGAGCCTGCTCTGTGGGGTGTCCATCTTCCCCTCCTTCTGGCTGATGGAAGGGAGCGGCGGCAACCTGTTCCTCATCGGGCTTGCGATTATCATCCCTCTGAGCGTATTCTACGCGGGCGTGTTCGGCCCTGAGGCGGCGCTGTTCTCCGACCTGTTCCCGCCGGACGTCCGTTATACCGGCATTTCCATCGTGTACCAGTTCCCCGGCTTCCTCGTCGCGGGCATCGTGCCCGGCCTGTGTACCCTGTTTATGAAGTGGAATGACGGCGATCCCCTCTACGTCTGCCTGTTCACGCTTCTTGCCGGCCTCACGAGTGCCGTGTCCGCCTTTATCATCCAGCGCAAGCACAATGCCGCGGTTCGCAGAAGCGCCGACGGCGAAGTTGAGCACGTGTAAGATGCCGTAGCGGTATGGGGGATTGGGGAGGGTGGGGCCTTTCTGGAAAAGGGGCCCTTCCTCCTCCCTTTCCTCCCTGCCAAGCGGGCCACGGGATGGGGGCGCGTAACGGGCATCCGTACGGGCATCCGTTCCCGCTGCGGGCCTCGGCTTGAAAGGCCGGAGGCGTGGGCATTGCGCGCGGAGTAGGCCGGAGGAGGAAAGCCCCCAAACCTCTCCCGGCGTGGCGCATTGCGTGCTGAGTGGATCGCCGGAAACGGAGCCTATCCGATCCGGCGAGGTTCATGGTTTTTAGATGATGCGCGGAAGCCGTTGCGCTTCCGCACAACCGATTGAAGGTAAGCGAAATGCGTATCCTGCATCTTTCCGATTTTCATTTGCGCGGCGACGGCGGCCTTTCGTTCCGGGTGGTGGACACCCTCGAATGCCTGCGGGTTGCCGCGGATCATCTCAAGACGCTTGTTCAAAAGCCCGATGCCTTGGTCATCACGGGCGACTTGGCCGACAGCGGGGACGCGCACGCCTACAGCCTGCTGCATGAGGCGCTTGCGCCGCTTTCCCTGCCGGTGTACGCCGTGCCCGGCAACCATGATCGCCGCGACAGGATGCGCGAACTGCTGGGGGGCTGGTGCCCCGCCGACGCTTCCGTGGCTCCATACCTGTGCTATACCGTGGAAGATGGTCCGGTGCGTCTGGTCATGTTGGACACCATGCAGCCGGGTTCGCATTCCGGGCACTGCCCTGAGGCCGTGGCGGACTGGCTGGAGCGGACGCTTGCGGCCCGCCCCGGCGTCCCGACCCTGCTGTTCATGCACCACCCCCCGTTCGTGACCGGCATGGGCGCGATGGATGAGCCTTTTGAAAATGTGGGCCGCCTCGCCGACATCCTGAGCCGTTCGCCGTGGGTGCGCCTGAGCTGCGGTCATATGCACCGCCCCATCGTGACCCAGTGGGCGGGCCGCATCGCCCTGACCGCCCCCGCCGTGTCCATGCAGATCGATCTCGACCTTTCCCCTGAGGGCGGGGACACCTTCCGCATGGAAACCCCCGGCTACCTGCTGCACCATTGGGACGGCACTGTCCTGAACAGCCATATTTGCCAGATTCCGTGTTCGCCCACGTTCTCTGGCCCCCACCCCTTTGTCGGCTCCGTGAACCCCGTTGAAGGATAGCAGATCGGGACGGCATTCCCCCAAAAAAGGTTCCCCGTCGGACTGACGGCGGGGAACCTTTTGGTTTTGGCCCTGTCACGGGATGCGGCTGTTCCTTTGCCGCATATCGTGAAAACGCACACTGCAATATCGTGAAAATACAGTTCTCTCTCTCAGCCAATTCGGTTGGCGGGCTTCATGGCCGGGCCTTTTATCGGTCATTCCTTTGGGGCTTCAGGAAGGCATCAGCCGTTTCCTGCGGCGCAGCCTTGCTGTTCAGGGACCGTTACTTGACGAGCTTGAGGAACTTGTCGGTGACGTAGGAGGCGTTTTCGACCTTCTTGAGTTCATCGGGGGTGATGCTGCCGATGGAGGCGAAGAACCGGGCGGTGTCGGCCTGCCACTGCTGGGCGGTGCTTATGCCCTTGGAGGCGTCGAAGAGGGCGAGCTGTCCCTTGATGTCCCATACGGGATGGGATTCCAGATCCAGCCGGGCGAGTTCCTTGGAATAGGTCTTTCCGGCCCAGTCGAAGAAGAAACGCTGGTATTCGGGGATCAGGTCGTCGATGCTGGACGTCCGCAGGTGTTCGACGCCGCGCAGGTAGACGGAGAGGAACTTTGCGGTGGTTTCAGGATGGGCGTCGGCGTACTTGGTATCGGCCACGAGGACGAGAGGGGTTCCCTTGCCGCACAGGGCGGCGTTTCCGGCGACCTTCCAGCCCTTGTCGGTTCCGGCGTACATATGCGGCGCCCACAGGGCCACGAAGTCGCCGATGCCGTTTTCAAAGGCGGCGAGGGCCTGCGGCTGATCCATATTCTTGATGGTCACTTCGGAGGCCTTTACGCCGACGGCGTCGAGCCACGCGGTGAGCGCGAAATGGGCTGAGGAAACCGTGGTGCAGAGGATGGTCTTGCCGCGCACGTCCTCAGGGCGTCCGAACACGCCGGGATGCTTGGGGTTGAGGCCCTGAGTCTTGAAGACGGGGTTGTCGGGGCGGGCGAGCACGGCGACACAGGAGGATTCGTCGGTGCCGACGCCGATGATGCTGGTGCCGTAGCGCAGGTTCCCCATCATGGCCGGAACCCCGCCGAGACAGGAATACTGCCATTCGCCCGCGGGGAGCGCGTTGAGGATGGCCATGCCCGAATCGAAGAACAGGATGTCGATGTCAAGCCCGGCCTCTTTATCCCATCCTTTTTCCTTGGCGTACCATATGGCGAAGGTTTCATAGGAATCCATCCACGCCGTGCGGATCTTGGTGAGCGGGGCGGCGGAAACGGCGTTGCACAGGGAGAAGGCCAACACGACGGCGGCAAGGCCGGAGAAGAACTTGTTCAGGCGCATGATGAACTCCTTATGCGGGGTTATGCTTCTTGTTGGCGGCGAGGCAGGCCAGAAACGCATGGATGATCCCGGCTGCGGCGAACGAGGTGATGCCCGCGGAATCGGTATCCGGGAGGACTTCCACCAGATCCATCCCGACAAGGCGCTGTCCGGGGCACACGCCGAGGATCAGCTTGAGGGCCTCATGGGTGGTGAAGCCGCCGATTTCCGGCGTCCCGGTTCCCGGCGCATAGGCGGCGTCGAGGAAGTCGATGTCAAAGGTGACGAAGACCGGGGTTCCGGGGCTGATCCGGCCGCGCATGATGCGGATCGCCTCGTCCATGCCGATGTCGTGCAGTTCCCACCCGCTGATGACGCGCATCCCCTTGCCCTTGGCGTAGTCGAGGCTGGAGCGGGAATAGAGGGGGCCTCGGATGCCCGCCTGCGTGCTTTGTTCGGGGAGGATCAGCCCTTCCTCGATGGCCCAGTGGAAGGTCGTGCCGTGGTTGTAGGGTTTGCCGAAAAAGTCGTCGCCGGTATCGGAGTGGGCATCGAAGTGGAGCAGGGCCACGGGACCGTAACGCTTTGCCACGGCGCGCAGTTCGGGCAGGGTGATGGAGTGGTCGCCGCCCATGATCACCGGGACGGCCCCGGCGCCGAGCACGCCCGCAACGGCGGCTTCGATACGCTCGAAGGACTCGTCGAGATAGCCGGGGATGATGTCCACGTCGCCCGCATCAACGCCTTGGCAGTGCTCGAAAATGTCCACGTCAAGAACGCTGTGGTAAGATTTCAGGATACTGGAGGCGTCCCGAATGGCCGCCGGGCCGAACCGGCATCCCGGCCTATAAGAGGTCGCCGTGTCGAAAGGCACGCCGAGCACGGCGAAATCGTTGCCGGAGCAGTCGGCGGAATGCGGCAGGCGTTGAAAGGTGCGGACCCCGCAGAAACGGGGGGAAGCCAGTGAATTGACGGGAACGCCCATGTCATGCTCCTTGTTTTTGTTGGAAGGTGGTTTTGCTTCATAAAAAGCAAGGTACATGCCATTATGTAATATGTTGAAACAAAAGGATGTTGTGTTTTTGAAAAAGAAGGCTGGCT
>URTO01000166.1 GCA_900550745.1 uncultured Desulfovibrio sp.
GGCAAGGTGATGGCTTTCTCTGCCAAGACATTGTTCAACGGGGACAACTTGGGATTGCAGCCCCACACTGCACCACACCGGATTATCGGGGCTTGCTCGTCAGATGCTGGGGTTAGGAATATCCGCCCTCTCTTAATGAGACAAAAAGCATGGGCGGAACACAACGTACCGGAGGCTATATACCGCAGCAAGGCGCAGCCCATTCGGGAGGAACGCCCCCTTGCAGGGGTACGCCTTGAACTTAGGCCCTCCCTCACGCCGACGCCTGCCGCTCACAAGTTTTTATCCCTTTTCGGATATGCCGCAGACTCCGTTTAGGCGGCAGATGCCCCCACAGAGGGACAACGGCCCCCCATTGGGGCCGCACTCGGCCGTACTCTCCCAAAAGAGTTTATTTTTACCCATAGATAGACTATAATGTCTTTCTAAGGGCGAGGACGGTACATTCTACCGTAAAAGACGGTTGCATGGGCATCCTCCCCCTGCTATGTTGAAGGACGTGTTTGTATGAGGACTTGGCTTCCGGCGAAACGGAAGCGACTCCTTTGCGCTTTCATATCGACACTCTATCCCTGAAAGAGATTTTCATGGCAACGCTTCACGATAATGACAACACGCTCCTGGCTCTTATAAGAACCACCTTCGACGCACACAGCGCCGTCCTCTTTTTGCCGGATCAGTCCGGCAACTATACGGTCGCGCTCTCTTCCACAGACAGCGAGCCGAACGTGCAGGAGGTCAGCATTGCGCCGGGGAAGGGGCTTGTCGGGTGGATTTTGCGGCATAAGCAGCCCGTCATCGTGAACAACCTTGATATGCGGCATACCTTCCTCGGTTATTATGATGAAAACGACGAAGGCGCCATTTCCGCATTCATGGGCTGCCATATCCCAGAGGGCGGGGCCCTGTGCGTGGACAGCGTACGCCCCCGTGCCTACACTGAAGAAGATCAGCTTCTCCTCCATCGTTTCGCCCGGCACCTCGCCCGCCAAGTCCATTCCGCCGGGCTGGCATGCGACGCCGAAGACCTGCGCCGCTATTTCACCCGGCTGGAGCAGCTTTCCGAACTCAGTGCGCAGACCCCGCATTGGCGGGAGTACCTTGGGGCCTTCCTGCGCCTGATGGCCGAGAGCACGGAGTTTGAATACGTCGCGTTCGCCACCGCGCAGGAAGGCGGCTCCACATATACGGTGGAAGGCGAAAACACGCCTCTGCTCATTACGGAAGACGGCATGCCCGAACTGCCCCTCACGAGCGGCGGCCTCGTCAGTTGGGTTTTCCGCAACGAAGTGCCCGTACATGCGGAAGGGGGCGATGGCTCCCCCAGTACGCCGCTCTTCGGCAAGCTGCCGGGAGTGCCCAACTTCCAATCCGTCATGTGCCTGCCCGTGCATCTTAATAAGGTCACTTGCGGCGTCCTGTGTTTCGCCGGGCTGAACCCCCGTTCCCTGTCCCAGAACTTGCGGACGTTCACCAAGATTGCCGTAACCTATCTGGCGCAGTACCTTGAGATGCTGTATCTCCGCCACCGGCTCAAAAGCCTGTTGCCGCGCGCAAAAGTACACCGTGACGGCGCAATGGCCTATGATCCGGACTCTGCGCCGTCGGCCCCGATGAATGAGGAAGATTGATCCATGCTCCGCAAGCACATAGCGATCGATCTGGGGACTGCGAACACGCTGGTCTTTGTCCAGTCTCAAGGCATCGTCATCAATGAGCCTTCCGTTGTCGCTGCGGATACCGTCAGCGAACGGTTCATTGCCGTGGGCAAGGAAGCCAAAGGCTATATAGGGAAGACCCCGCAGCGCATTTCCACCATCCGCCCCCTCCGGGACGGCGTCATCGCTGATTTTGATGCAGCGCAGGCGCTCATCGCCACATTTCTGAAAAAAGCCATCGGCAACTGGCCGATAAAACCGGATGTGGTCATCTGCGTGCCGACAAACATCACGGATGTGGAGCGCCGTGCCGTAGCCGAAGCTGCTGCGATGGCCGGGGCCCGCAACGTGAAGCTCATTGAAGAGCCCGTCGCCGCAGCAGTGGGGGCGGGGTTGCCCGTGCTCGAACCCGTGGGCAGCATGGTGATGGACATCGGCGGCGGGACGACCGACATCGCGGTCATCACGCTCGGCAGCATGGCCTGCTCCACCTCGCTCAAGCTTGCGGGCGATGCCCTGACCGCGGCAGTCCAGCGTTTCGTCCAAGAACAATACCAGATCGTCGTGGGCGAAAATATGGCCGAACGTATCAAAATCGCCCTCGGTTCCGTCGCCCCCCTTCCCGCGCCGTTGTCATTTGAAGTTTCGGGCAAGGATCTCACAACCGCGAGCCCCCGGACTCTTACCCTCTCCGATGCGGATATTCGTGAAGCCTTCCAACCCGTCACCGAAAAGCTCGTCGGCGCGATTATGGGGATGCTGGAAGCCACCCCGCCCGAACTGGGGGCCGACATCATGCGGCAAGGCATCTTGTTGACGGGGGGAGGGGCGTTGCTGAGAGGCTTCGCCGACCGCATCACCAAGGCGGCGCACATCCCCGTGCATGTGGATTCCGATCCGCTGACCACGGTGCTGCGCGGCGCGGGCATCACTCTGGACGATCCCGAAAAGTACAGGGATTTATTGATCGAATGCTGAAGCTGGATCACCGGCGCTTCCAAAGGCAGCCTGTCCCGATTGCCCAAAGCAATACCGGGCTGAACAAATCGGGAAATGTTTCCGCCATCCCCACAAGCTCTTCACGATCCAGAAAATGCCCCTCCCGCAATGAGTCAGGGGGCAGGAGCCCCGGAAGTTCGGCAAGGAACAGCGTGAGGGAGACGTTCCCCCCGGCAGGCTTGAAGGCTGCGGGAACCGCTTCCCCGAAGGGCACATTGGACAGGCCCAGTGTCTCGCGTACGGCGCGCCCTACGGCCTCTTCCCTCGCCTCACCGGAGCGGACGTATGTTTCAGCGGAAATGTCCCACGTTTCCACGCCCCTTTCGGATATCCGCCTCCGTACGAATGCCCTGCCCCGCCTGTCGCGCAGGACGGCTCCAACCGCCTTCCTGCGCAGGGGGAATGCCTCTGAGGGAGGGGCAATTAGCAGGGGGCGATCGTGTTCGTCCGCATATTCGATCAACGGTTCTTCACTTTCACATGGTTCGGGAACGATCGTATGACGCATGATTCCCCTAAACAGGCCGTCCGTTGCGTACGGCTGGCTATTGAAGATGCTCCCGCCCTCTCCTCTTTGGAGAGCCGCTGTTTCGCCCTTCCGTGGACGGAGCAGAGCTTTGCCGAAGCGTTCGCGGGAAAAACCTTTCGTGCATTCGGCATCCGGGAAACGGCTTCGCCGCTCCCCGCAAGGGAACTTGCAGGGTACATCGCGGTGTACCACACGCCGGACGAAGTTGAAATCCTCAATATTGCGGTACGGGAAGACAGGCGCCGCCGCGGATACGGCAGCCTGCTCATAGCTACAGCCTTGCAGGATGCCAAAGAAACGGGCATACTACGGGGAGTGCTTGAAGTGCGGATCAGCAACGCGCCCGCCATCCATCTGTATGAGTCCTTCGGATTCCGGCAAGTGGGCAAGCGGCGTGGGTATTACCAAGATACCGGAGAAGACGCGCTCATTTATACTTTGGATATGGGACAGACTCGGACGAATCCATAAATTACGCTCGTGGGAGTATTCTATGCGCACCATTATCGCCGCCAACTGGAAGATGAACAAAACCCGCACGGAAGCCAAAGCCACCGCGCACGAACTCGCCTCTATCCTTGGCGGCGCCCCGGACGATAGGGATGTCATCGTGTTCGCACCGTTCACCGCTCTGGAAGCCGCAAAGGAAGGTCTCGACGGCGCCCCCGGCATCTTCATCGGCGCACAAAATATGTACCCCGCCGAATCCGGCGCTTTCACCGGCGAGATTTCCCCGGCCATGCTCCGCGAAGCAGGCTGCACATGGGTGCTCACGGGCCATTCCGAACGCCGCCATGTGCTTGGGGAAAGCCCGGACTTCGTGGGCAAGAAGACTGCATTTGCGCTGGAACAAGGCTTTTCCGTCATCCTTTGCATCGGTGAAACCCTCGCCGAACGCAAAGCCGGGAAACTCAACAGCATCCTTTGGCTCCAGCTCGAAAGGGGGCTTGCCGGGCTCGGCCCCAATGCGGACTATTCCCGCCTTGCCGTGGCTTACGAACCCGTCTGGGCCATCGGCACGGGCCAGACCGCTTCCGACGAAGACATCCGCATGGTACACACGCTGATACGCGAACTTTTGAGCAGCCTGCTGGGTTCCAACGGCATCGGCATCCAGATCTTATATGGCGGAAGCGTGAAGCCGGACAACGCCAAGGCCATTCTCTCCCTTGACAACGTTGACGGTCTTCTGGTAGGTGGCGCTTCTTTACAGGCGCAAAGTTTTGCCGACATCGTCCGTGCCGATCTTGCCTAGAAGGACGGCAGGCGCGCAGGATTCCGCCTTCTGTTCCCGGAACGCCGATACCAATCCTGCTCTACCGTGGAACACCGTGTTCCCGCCCGGCAGGAAGTCGGCGTATCTTCGGCCAACGTATCGGCCCATACATTTACTGGCACAGCCGGTTCAGCGCAGGCATTGTCCAGCCTGCTGAGGAGTTCCCACCGTGCAGACCCTGATTCTTTCCTTGCATGTCATCGTATGTGTAACCCTCGTTATCCTTGTCCTGCTCCAAGCGGGCAAGGAAGGAATGGGCGTCATTTTCGGCGGCGGCAACGCCTCCGTATTCGGCAGCTCCGGTGCGGGCGGCCTGCTGGCCAAGATGACCGCATTCATGGCGGTGCTGTTCATCATTACATCCTTGAGCTACAACTACGTGTCCAGCTCCCACAAGGCGCAGGAATCCACCATTCTTGACGTCCGGCTGGAAGATGCGCCCAAGCCCGCCGCCCCCGCTGCCGCGGTTCCCGCCGCCCCTGCTGAAAAGCCGGCTGAGGCTCCCGCTGCCGACAAGCCCGCCAACTAAGCATTATCCCAAATTGATGCGAGGCCATGAAGCAATTCATGGCCTTGTTTTTTATCCAAGTAACAAACTGTAAAACTTGTCCGTCCGCTCTCCTCGATCTCCCGAAAAACAAAAAAAGCATACCGGATCTCATCACAGTTTTCCTTCCCCCTGCTCCTGTCCATTCCCTCAGGGATATTCTCTGGATGCATGGGAAAG
>URTO01000167.1 GCA_900550745.1 uncultured Desulfovibrio sp.
GGCCTTGATGCCGCAGTCCAGCACGATAATCAGTCCCACACCGGTTTCGGAGGCATAGTCCACACCTTGTGTCGAAAATCTTTGAAGAGGAGGGGAGGGGGTTTGGGGAAGGGGAGGGGAAACTTTCTCTAGAAAGTTTCCCCTCCCCTTCCCCAAGAAAAAATATCCGACTAATCCGTCTCGCGGGTGTACACCACCTCGATGTCCGGGAACTCCTCGTCTTCAAGAACCATTTCCTGATAGTGCAGCAGCGGCGCGTGGGCTTCCATTTCGGCGCGGAGACGCCACATGGCGGCAAGCAGCTCCTCAACGCCTTCGCCCTGATCCGCAGACATGAAGAAAACCTCTCGCCCGTCCCTCGCGGCGATGGCGCGGAGGGCATCCACTTCCTCAGGCGTGCGCAGGTCTATCTTGTTGATGACCTGCAACTGGCGGCGCAGGCCAAGCTCTTCGTCAAAGGCGTTCAGCTCATCGTTGACAAGGTCAAAGCCCGCCCAAGGGTTCTCTTCGGGGTTCACGTCCTCGATGCTGAGGATGTGGACGAGAAAACGAGTCCGCTCCACATGCTTGAGGAAGCGGTGCCCAAGGCCCTGCCCTTCGCTGGCGCCTTCGATGAGGCCGGGGATGTCCGCCACCACCATACGCTGATCGGGATCGTACTCGTCGATCACGACGCCGAGGTTGGGCGTCAGCGTGGTGAAGGGGTAGGCCGCAATCTTGGGCCGGGCCGCCGAAATGCGGGAAATGAAGGTGGACTTGCCCGCATTGGGCAGGCCGATGATCCCCGCGTCCGCAAGGATCTTGAGCTCAAGGCGCAGGTTGCGCTCTTCGCCGGGTTCGCCGGGCTGCGCAAAACGGGGGGCGCGCATGGTCGAGGACTTGAAATGTTCGTTGCCCTTGCCGCCGCGTCCGCCCCGCGCCACCAGATATTCGTCGCCCGCTTCCGCAAGGTCGGCCAGCATATGCTCGCCTTCGGGGGTCTGCTCGAATACAAGCGTACCCACGGGCAGGTTGAGGATCAAATCCTCGCCTTTGCGCCCGTAACGCTGGCTGCCCATGCCGCCCTGCCCGTTCTGCGCCTCGTAGTGGCGCATGATGCGGAAGTCGTACAGGCTCAAAAGGCGCGAATCGGCGCGCAGGATGATGCTGCCGCCGTCGCCGCCGTCGCCGCCGTCCGGCCCGCCGCGAGGTACGAATTTTTCACGCCGGAACGATACGCAGCCGTTCCCGCCCTTGCCGGCCTTAACGCTGATCACAGCTTCATCCACAAAACGCATATGAATATCCTGTTCCTTACCATAAAATTATCTATCGCTGCCGCCGCCCGTCTGCAAAAGCCGCCTCTTGCAGACGAACACGGCCAAGGCCAGCCCGACGGCATAGAGCACGCCGTCAACCGCCAAACCGTACGCGGATACCGGCGGCATCCCCCTCTCAGGCGTCCCCACCCAGACGAAAACCGTTGAGACGAGCAGCGCCAGCAAGACGCCGCAGACGGCCTGAATCAGGGAAAAAAATTCCTTCCCTTTGAGCATCCGCCATCGGGCAAGGGCGCAGGCCATCAGGAGCGGCCCTCCGCAGTAAACGATATTCCACAACGCCCCTTCGGGCACCCTGCCGGAATTGGCCCACAACAACGCCTGCATACTGCGCCAAAAGGGGGCCAGTATCCCCAACTGGACGGCGAACACAAACATCTTGTCCATCACATCTCCTTGAGCCTTGCGCAATGCGGAGGAGGGGAAACGCCTTTTTGTGGAATGAAAAAGGAGCGGGGAAGGGAGGCCGGGCCATCTTCGGGAAAATGGGGCGGGAAGGGCCTGCCCTTAGGGAAAGGCACCCTCCGCCCGGAAGCGGCGCATACACCAAAAGGGAAGAAGCCTGACGGCCCCTTCCCTTGAAAAATCGTCTTTTCTGCGAACTATTCGGCAGCGGGAGCTTCGAAAGGCAGAATGTGGACGCGCTTCTGGATCTTGCGCTTGCGAACATAGGTTTCGTACTTCACCGTGCCGTCGATCTTGGCGAACAAGGTGTAGTCGCTGCCCATGCCCACGTTTTCGCCGGGATGGATCACGGTGCCGAGCTGACGAACGAGGATGTTGCCAGCGAGAACGGGCTGCCCACCAAAACGCTTCACGCCGCGGCGTTGTGCGTTACTGTCGCGACCGTTGCGGGAACTGCCGCCTGCTTTTTTATGTGCCATGAGGGGATCTCCTTACACTTCGGGCTTAGGCTTCGATGGCCTTCACCTGAATGGCGGTATAGTCCTGACGATGGCCCTGCAGCTTGCGGGAATCGTTGCGGCGCCACTTCTTGAAGACAAGAATCTTATCGCCGCGAACGTGATCCAGCACAGTGGCCGTCACCTTGGCATTTTCAACATAGGGCGCGCCGATCTTCAGTTCGGCCCCACCAACCATAAGCACTTTGTCGAGGGACACTTCGCTGTTCACGTCGGCAGCCATGCGATCCACGAGGATCTTGGTGCCTTCTTCAACGCGGAACTGCTTGCCGCCCGTTTCGATAATCGCGTACATTAAGAACCTCCGAAAAAAGAGAAGGGATTAGTACCCCCTTCTCCGCAACCTGTCAAGCGGATTGGTGTACTTTGCAGGTTCGCCCACGTGCGGTTGCTCTTAGGTGAAGGGTTCGTGCAGGCCAGCGGGCGCGAATTCCGTTTATAATCCTCTTTTTAAGGATATGGCAAGGGGGATAAAGGAGCCGCCCCGGCTAGACGGCAAAAAGAGAGATTATTTACCGGCAGTTATTAAAAAAGAGGAAAAAATGCAAAAAAAATCCTCCTTCCCCCCTTCCCAACGCGCGCAGGGGAATTATTTAATGCCACGAGAGGCCGGAACACCACGGCCCACTTGCAAGGCTTACCCCCCCGGCGAGCGTCCATCCCGATTTGAAACGAGCGGCCTCTTCCGCTATATCGGGGATACGTCCGCCATTTCGGATGGCTTGCAGGGATTCCCCGCAGGCAGTCCGATGATGACGGGGCTGGTTGCAACAAAAAAATACCTTTTTTGGAGGATAAGTCGTCATGAGTTTGAAACCTTTGAATGACCGTGTTCTTGTGAAGCGCCTCGAATCCGAGGAACGTACCGCCAGCGGCCTGTACATCCCCGACACCGCCAAGGAAAAGCCCTCCAAGGGCGAAGTGGTCGCCGTGGGCCCCGGCAAGCATGCCGACGACGGCAAGCTCGTTCCCATGGCTGTGAAGGTGGGCGACATGGTCCTCTTCAACAAGTATGCCGGCACCGAAGTCAAAATCGACGGCGCCGAGCACCTCGTCATGCGTGAAGACGACATCCTTGCCATCATTGCCTAAGCAGCCCCGTTTTTGCCGCTGCGACTGAAACATCAATTCTTATTTTTTATAGATAGTTCTGGAGGATACTCTCATGGCTTCCAAAGAAATTCTGTTTGACGCCAAAGCCCGTGAAAAACTGTCCCGCGGCGTGGACAAGCTCGCCAACGCCGTCAAGGTGACCCTTGGCCCCAAGGGCCGCAACGTCGTGATCGAAAAGTCCTTCGGCGCCCCCGTCATCACCAAGGACGGCGTTTCCGTCGCCAAGGAAATCGAGCTCGAAGACAAGTTTGAAAACATGGGCGCCCAGATGGTGCGCGAAGTGGCCTCCAAGACCAACGACATCGCCGGCGACGGCACCACCACCGCCACCGTGCTCGCCCAGTCCATCTACCGCGAAGGCGTGAAGCTCGTGGCCGCCGGCCGCAACCCCATGGCCATCAAGCGCGGCGTCGACAAGGCCGTTGAAGCCGTTTCCAAAGAACTCGGCAACATCGCCAAGCCCACCCGCGATCAGAAAGAAATCGCTCAGGTCGGCACCATTTCCGCCAACTCCGACGCCACCATCGGCAACATCATCGCCGAAGCGATGGCCAAGGTCGGCAAGGAAGGCGTCATCACCGTTGAAGAAGCCAAGGGCCTTGAAACCACGCTGGACGTCGTCGAAGGCATGAAGTTCGACCGCGGCTATCTGTCCCCCTACTTCGTGACCAACCCCGAAAAGATGGTCTGCGAGCTGGACAACCCCTACATCCTCTGCAACGAAAAGAAGATCTCCAGCATGAAGGACATGCTCCCCGTGCTGGAACAGGTCGCCAAGGTCAACCGTCCTCTGGTGATCATCGCTGAAGACATCGAAGGCGAAGCCCTGGCCACCCTCGTGGTGAACAAGCTTCGCGGCGCCCTGAACGTGGTGGCCGTGAAGGCTCCCGGCTTCGGCGAACGCCGTAAGGCCATGCTCGAAGACATCGCCATCCTCACCGGCGGCGAAGCCGTGTTTGAAGAACGCGGCGTGAAGCTGGAAAGCCTGCCCCTGTCCTCGCTCGGCACCGCCAAGCGCGTGGTCATCGACAAGGAAAACACCACCATCGTTGACGGCGCCGGCAAGTCCGACGAAATCAAGGCCCGCGTGAAGCAGATCCGCGCCCAGATCGAAGAAACCACTTCCGATTACGACCGCGAAAAGCTGCAGGAACGCCTCGCCAAGCTGGTGGGCGGCGTTGCCGTGATTCATGTCGGCGCGGCTACCGAAACCGAAATGAAGGAAAAGAAGGACCGCGTGGAAGACGCCCTCAACGCGACCCGCGCCGCCGTTGAAGAAGGCATCATCCCCGGCGGCGGCACCGCGTTCGTCCGCTGCATCAAGGTTCTCGACGACATCAAGCCCGCCGATGACGACGAACTGGCCGGCCTCAACATCGTCCGCCGCGCCCTTGAAGAACCCCTGCGCCTCATCGCCGGCAACGCCGGGCATGAAGGTTCCGTGGTTGTGGAAAAGGTTCGTGAAGGCAAGGACGGCTTCGGCTTCAACGCCGCTACCGGCGAATACGAAGACCTCATCAAGGCCGGCGTCATCGATCCCAAGAAGGTGGCCCGCATCGCCCTGCAGAACGCCGCTTCCGTGGCTTCCCTGCTCCTGACCACCGAATGTGCCATCGCCGAAAAGCCCGAACCCAAGAAGGACATGCCCGCCATGCCCGATATGGGTGGAATGGGCGGCATGGGCGGCATGTACTAAGCCACGGCTTAGCACGGCCCTCGCAGCCTAGCTGAATCAATCCCCCGGCAGCGCCATGTTGCCGGGGGATTTTGTTATTATTGGGGAGGGGGGAGGAAACCTTTCTGGAGAAAGGTTTCC
>URTO01000168.1 GCA_900550745.1 uncultured Desulfovibrio sp.
CACTGCTTGCGTAGTTGTTATTCTGATTCAAAGCTGTATTTGCCATCAGACGCGGGTATTGTGCGTCACGGTTATCCCTTTGGAGCTTTAAGGAAAAAAGCATCAACCATTTTCTATAACACAGCCAATTCAAAAATGAATTTTTAGGAAATCATCGAAACGGCGAATGTCTCGCAAACCGCTTTACCCCGGAAACCGGGGCTGCGCAGGGAAAGCGCGGCGCTGCCCATCAGCCCGGCTAAGGGGCGGAAGCCGGAGGAATGGCCCGCTGCGGCTTTCCCCCGGCCCCGCGCCTTAGTTGCACGTATTGATGGCCGGTTCGCCGGTGGCTTCCTGCGTGCGGATGGCGTCACGCTCCTTGTGGTCGAGGCGGTTCAGGGCATCAATGTAGGCCTTGGCGCTGGCGACGATGATGTCCGGGTCGGAACCGCGGCCCGTGGCGCTGTATTCGCCTTCGCGCAGGCGCACGGTCACCTCGCCCTGCGCGTCCGTGCCGCCGGTGATGGCGTTGATGCTGAACTGCTCCAGATCAGGGGCGCGGCTTACAATCTGGGAAATGACGTTGAAGGTCGCGTCGATGGGGCCGGCCCCGAACCCGGCGCGGCGCATTTCCTCTTCCCCGGCCTGGATGACCACGGCGGCGGTGGCGGGCATGGAGGAGCCCATCGTCGTCTGCACGGAGACGTTGCCCAGGCGGTAGCGATCCGGCAGGCGGTAGACTTCGGAGAAAACCAGCGCTTCGAGGTCTTCGTCATGCACGTTGGCCTTCTTGTCCGCGAGCTCCTTCACGGCGGCGAACACCACGTTGACCTGTTCGTCGTCCAGACGGTAGCCCAGTTCCTCAAGGCGGGTACGCACGGCGTTGCGGCCGGAGTGCTTGCCGATGACGAGATCCGTGGACTTGCGGCCGATGGACTGGGGCGTCATGATTTCGTAGGTTTCGCGGTTCTTCAGCATGCCGTCCTGATGGATGCCGGACTCATGCGCAAAGGCGTTGCTGCCCACGATGGCCTTGTTCGCGGCGATGGGGCGGCCGATGATGAGCGACAGCAGGCGGCAGGCCGGATAAAGCTGTTCGTTCTGGATGCCGCAGTCCACGCCGTACACGTCGGGGCGAACCTTCATCGCCATGACGATTTCTTCCAGAGAGGCATTGCCCGCGCGTTCGCCGATGCCGCAAAGGGTCACTTCGGCCTGACGCGCGCCGTTCTGGATGGCGCTCAGGCTGTTGGCGACGGCAAGCCCAAGGTCGTCGTGGCAATGCACGCTGAACACGGCCTTGTGGGAATTCGGGGTGTTTTCGATGACGTATTTGATCAGCTTGCCGTATTCGCCGGGCTGGGCATAGCCGACGGTATCGGGCACGTTGATGGTGGTGGCCCCGGCGTTGATGACCTCGGTGAACACGCGGACGAGGAAGTCAGGATCGGAACGCGAGGCGTCCTCGGCGGAAAATTCCACGTTGTTGGTGTACTTGGCGGCGTGGCGCACGGCGGCGACGGCCATTTCCACGACCTGATCCGGGGTCTTGCGGAGCTTGTACTCCATGTGGATGGGCGAGGTGGCGAGGAAAACATGGATACGCGGGTTGCGCGCCCCGTTCAGGGCCTGCCATGCGCGGTCGATGTCGTTCTTGTTGCAGCGGGCGAGCGCGGCGACCTGCACGTCGGTGACGGCGTTGGCGATGGCATGGACGGCTTCAAAGTCGCCCACGCTGGAAGCCGGGAATCCGGCTTCGATGACGTCCACCCCGAGGCTCTCCAACTGGCGCGCCATACGGAGCTTTTCCTGAAGGTTCATGGTAGCGCCGGGGGACTGCTCACCATCACGGAGCGTCGTGTCGAAAATAATGACGCGATTGGACATGGGATTCTCCTTGGAGTCTTTCAGCCGGAAACAGCCCGCCTCAGTCCTGACGCCGCCCGATGCGACTTCTTACAACTATACGGTTTTATTGCTGTTTTCCGTAAAAAAGCTCTCATATGCAGAAGGGAGGGATAGGGAACCGCTCTAATCAGGTTCCCTTCCCTCCCCCGGATCAAAGCGCCATTCACCGTTAATTCTGCGTAAGGCTCCCTAGGAGCTGCCGGTTGCGGCGGGGCAGAATGATGTAGGTGTAGATGGGGCCGGACAGAAGGTAGATCGCGCCCAACAGGAACCCGAAAACAACGGGCTGGGACAAGATGAGCACGAACACAAGCAAAGCGGAGATCATGGAGCTGAAGGCGTGCGTCTTCAGGAAGCCGTATTCCTTAAACGAGAAATAGCGCACGCGGCTGACCATGAGCAGGGCCATCACAAAGGTGATGAGCAGGCCGAGGAACGGCGTGCGGGCTTCCAACCATGACGGGAGATAGGAAGAGAAGAGGATGAACATGGCGACGGCGCACCCGGCTGCCGGACAGGGGAGCCCGACGAAGAACTTCTTGCTCACCGTGGTGACGCAGACGTTGAAACGCGCCAGACGCAGGGCTGTGCAGGCCACATAGAGGAAGGCCACGCCGATGCCGAGCTTGCCGTAGCCTTCGAGCACCCACATCCACGAAGTGAACGCGGGCGCGACGCCGAAGGCCACAAGGTCGGCCAACGAGTCATACTGGATGCCGAATTCGCTGGCCGTATTGGTCAAACGGGCGACTTTCCCGTCCAGGCCGTCCATAAGGGCGCTGAACAGGATGGCGAGGGCACTGCCTTCGATATTGCCCTGCACCGCGAGGAGCATGGCAAGAAAGCCCGTAAACAGGCTGGCAGTGGTAAAAAGGTTCGGGAGGATATACACTCCCCGCCGAACGGGTTTTTCTTCTTGCATAATAAGGTACCTGTGGGAATCCTGCGAGCAGATTCCGGCCGCGTCGAAGAGGCGCTAGGCCTGAAATTTTCTGGCCAGGATGCTTTCTCCTGCCGCGACCACATCACCGTTGGTAACGACAGCACTATAGTCGGGAGGAAGATAGAGGTCAACCCGAGAGCCGAAACGGATCATGCCGTAGCGTTCGCCGCGGGCGAGGGTGTCGCCCTCTTCCACACGGCAGACGATCCGCCGGGCGATGAGCCCAGCCACCTGCACCATAACCCAGGGCCGCCCGCCGTCGTCGCGCACAAGGTACGCGCAGCGTTCGTTGTCCGTGGACGCCTTGTCGAGCGCGGCGTTGAAGAACTTGCCGGGGAAATAGCGGATGGCCTCCACCCGTCCGGCGACGGGCGAACGGTTGACGTGCACATTGAACACATTCATGAAAATGCTGATGCAGGGCCGAACCTCCCCCGTGATGGGATCGGCTTTCGGCTCCACGCGGATCACCCGGCCGTCGGCGGGGCTGACGGCGATGTCATCCTCCGAGGGCACCACACGTTCGGGGTCCCGGAAAAAATGCCCGGAAAACCACGTAAGCACAAGAAAAACCAGCGCCAGCGGCCAAAAGCGCAGCGCCGCAAACGCCAGCGCCGTCAGCGCGAGCAGAAAGAGGAACGGCAACCCTTCCGGCGCCACACCGATATTGCCTTTTCGCATCTGTCATCCTTCACTTTATGGCCGGGGAACGGCTGCCCTTCCCGGCCCAATAAGGTTAAACGTGATTTTCGGATCATGACCGAAAAAGGCCACGGATGCAACCCTGCATCGCCGCGTTGCCCACGGCCCGGCTAGTCCCGCCAGAACTCAGGGACGAACAGCACGAGGATGGCGTAAATCTCCAGACGGCCCAGCAGCATGCACAGCGTCAGAACCCATTTGGACAACGCCGGGACATGGCCGAAGTTGTCCACCGGCCCCACGCTGCCGAGCCCCGGCCCCACATTGGAAATGCAGGTCAGCGTCGCCGTGAACGCGCTCATCAGATCCATGTCCTGCACGGTCAGGACAATCGTACCCGCTGTGGTAACGGTGAGATACAACAGGAAAAAGCCGACCACCCCCGAAATGACTTCAACGGGCACGGACTTCCCGGCGCTCTTGAGGTGGCGCACGGAACGGGGGTGCAGCAGGCGGAAGATCTCCAGGTACGCCAGCCGGAACAGCATCACGAGGCGCATGACCTTGACGCCGCCGCCCGTGGAGCCCGCGCAGCCGCCCATCAGCATGAACATCAAAAGGATGACCAGCGTAATCGAAGGCCAGAGGTTGAAGTTTTCCGAAACGAACCCCGTGGTCGTACAAACGGAAACAAGCTGGAACACCGCCGCCCGCGTGACCTGCTCGAATTCCGAAAGCGAACCTATCCCAAACAGGCCGTGTTCCACGAGCCCCGCCACGATGACCGCGGATCCGAGGATGAGCAGCCCGGTATAAAAGCAGCATTCCTGATTACGCAGGTAAACCTTGACCACGCCCCTCAGCGCCTGCGCATGCAGGGAAAAATTGATGCCCGCGATGAACATGAAAAAAATCAGAATCCATTGGATGGATGCCTGCGGGTACGCGGCGATTGAGGCGTTCTTGGTTGAAAAGCCGCCCGTCGCCACGGTTGAAAAGCTGTGGTTGAGCGCGTCGAACCAGTCCATGCCCGCGATGTACAGCAGCACGGTCAGCACGACCGTCATCAGGCAGTACACCCGCCAAAGCGTGAGGGCGGTGTCCTGCATCCTCGGCGTGAGCTTGCCGGGGCTCGGCCCCGTCACCTCGGCCCGGTACAGCTGCATCCCGCCGACGCCGAGCAGCGGCAGGACGATCAGCGAGAGCAGGATGATCCCAAGGCCGCCGATCCAGTGGGTCAGGCTGCGCCACATGAGCAGGCCGTGCGGCAGGGCTTCGATATCCGCAAAAACCGTTGCGCCCGTGGTCGTGAAGCCCGACGCGGCCTCAAAGACCGCATCCGTCACCGAGGCCGTCGACGTCAGCACGAACGGCAGCCCGCCCGCGAAGCTCGCCACGATCCAGCAGATGCCCACCACGGCGAACCCGTCGCGCAAGGTCAGGTTCAGGGGCGTCTGCGAACGGTTGGCATACGCCAAGGCGAGCCCGCCGCCCACCATGATCGCCAGCGACGAGAGCAGGCCGAGGAACGCCCCGTCCCCATACCACAGCGACACCCCAAGCGGTAACACCAGCGACGTGCCCACGCACGCCAGCAGCACTCCCACGATGAACAGAACCGAACGTATTTGCATGGCTGACCCTTTTGGTGAGGGAAGATTGGGGAGGGGAAGGGGTGCCTTTCTGGAGAAAGGCACC
>URTO01000169.1 GCA_900550745.1 uncultured Desulfovibrio sp.
CGGGTTAGTGGTGAGAAACGTTCCCGACTGTTTGATCAGTTTTATGTCTTCGTCGTCCAAGTGGATGGCGTGGGCCACTCGGAATGGGGCGCATCCACGAGAATGGACAGGCGGTCACCTTCAAACTGGGAGAGCCACTCCGCGCTGATGTCGGCCTGCGCTTCCATGAGCACATCGCGGCGCCATTCCTTCACACGGTCTTCGACCTGATCGGGCATGACGGCGGCCGGCGTCCCTTCTTCGGCACGGTAGGCGAACACGCCGAGATGCTGGAAACGCACCTCTTCGATGAATTCGCGCAGATGCTCAAAATGCGCCTCCGTTTCGCCGGGGAACCCGACCATGATGCTCGTGCGCAGGGCGGCTTCGGGGAAGACGCTGCGGATGCGGTCAATGGCCTCGCGGGGGTTGCGCGCAAAGGGGCGGCCCATACGGGACAGGACATCCGGGTGGGAATGCTGCACGGGGACATCAAAATACGGCACGAACGGCTTGCCCGCCTCGCGCAGATACTTGAGCATTTCGCGCGTCATCCCGGCGGGGTAAAGATACATGAGGCGCAGGCGTTCAAGGCCCGGCAACGGCAGGAGGCCGTCGAGCAGGGTACGAAGATCCTGCTTGCCGTCGAGATCACAGCCCCATTCCGTGAGATCCTGCGCCACGAGATTCAGCTCCTTGACCCCCTGATCCAGCAGGGCGCGGGCCTCGCGGACGATCATGTCCTTGCAGTGGGAGCGGTGCCCGCCCCGGATATTGGGGATGGCGCAGAACGAACAGGCATGGCGGCAGCCGTCGCTGATCTTGAGCCATGCGTAGGATGGCCCGGTACTCAGGATACGGCCCGGAACCGTGGGTTCGGGGAGGCCGAGCTTCCGAGCGAGCATGGCGGGCCACTCCTCCAGATCGCTGTTGTCCAGCCAAAGATCCACTTCGGGCAGTTCGGGAGCCAGATCTTCCGCATGGTAACGCCCCACGAGGCACCCGGCGACCGCCAGCAGCGGACGCTTGGGGAGGTCTTCGATGTCGGCGATGGCCTGCGCAATCGTCCGTACGGATTCCTCCGTGGCGGGCTGGATAAAGGCGCAGGTATTGATGAAAACAAGATCGGCCTCATCCGGCGACCCGACGGGAACCAGCGCCGCCCCAAGGGAACCAAGGAGGCGCTCCGTGTCCACCCGGTTCTTCGGGCAGCCGAGGCTTGTGGAATAACAACGCAGTGAAACGGACATGACGCACCTCATTCTGGGACAGCTCCGCCGTGCGGCGGGGATGTCGTATAGCTTCAAAAACGGCAACACGCTCTCGTGAAGGGGAAATTTCCGGCCTCAACAGCCGGATAAGCGTTTTCCCCATCACCGGGAAAGGCTCCCACGCCTTTTCCTATCATTCCCTTTTGGCGGGCGGCAATGGAATGTTTTCCCCCAGCCGGAGGCCTCCGGTGCGGCTTCGCGTCAGGAAACGCTCTGCGGGCCGGGCCGGGCGAAGGGGCATCCCGCAACGGGGTTCCCGCCCTTTCACGAAAAGCAATGCCCAACCTGTTGACGGGGCATGGGATTGGCGGCAAACTGCGCGGCGCGACAGTCCGCCGCACGACCCGTTGGTGGTACGCAATATGGCGGCAATGCGCAAGGAGCAGACCATGAGCGAACAGCCTCACGATACGGAACCCGTTACCATCGTCCTCGCCACCCGCAACCAGGGCAAAGTCCGCGAACTGGCGGAGCCGCTGCGCGCCTTCGGCCTGCGCGTCGTCGGGCTGGACGCCTTCCCCGATCTTCCCGAAGTGGAGGAAACGGGCACTACTTTTGAAGAAAACGCCCTGCTCAAGGCCCGCGAAGTTTCCAAACGCACCGGCCTTGTCGCCATTGCCGACGACTCCGGGATCGAAGTGGATGCCCTCAACGGCGCGCCCGGCGTGTACTCCGCCCGCTACAGCGAAGACATGCCGGATTTGCCCGGCACCACCAAGGACGAACGCAATACGATGAAGCTCCTCGCGGCCCTGTCGTCCGTGCGCCTGTGGAACCGTTCGGCGCGCTTCCGTACCGTCATCGCCGCCTGCACGCCGGAAGGCGAAACCCTCGTCGCACCCGGCACATGGGAAGGCAGCGTCGCCTGTTCCCCGCGCGGCAAAAACGGCTTCGGCTACGATCCCGTTTTCCTTGATCCCGAACTGGGCCTCACCGCGGCGGAAATGTCCCCGGAAGAAAAAATGGGCCGCAGCCACAGGGCCAAGGCCCTGCGCGAGCTTCTGCGCCTCTGGCCCTCCTTCTGGGAAGGGTATCTCCAGAAGAGAGCTTGACTTTTCCCCGTCCGGCTGTGACTTTGGGGCTGGCAAAAAACCTGCTCAAAGACTATACTGATGCCCACGGGAAGGACGGCTTTTCAATGGGAACCGCCCCTTGTATGGGCATTATGCCGCTATCCGACAGACAGGAGAACAGTTCATGGATCAAGCCACCCTCATGGATAAAATCAAAACCGGGACCACGCTCTGCAAGGCCATCATGCGCAACGGCTACGACGCCTATGCCATCAATGCGCCGCTGCAGGGCCTGATCTTTGAAAAAACCGGCGTATTCGACGTGGACATCGCCTGTGCCTGCGATACGGAAACCCTCTTCAAAATTTTCCCCAACGCCGTCCCCTACACTGAAGAAGGCGCCATGGCCATGCTTCAGGAAAACGGCGTCACCCTGCGTTTCTACGCTACGGATGTTGAGGACGCTTCCCACCCGGAAATGAGCCAGCTCCGCATCACGCCGCGCCTTGCGCGCCTCCTCGCCGAGCTCCAGCTCAAGGGGCAGCTCAAAAGCTCCAATACCAGCGATCCCGAAGCCAAGGATTTTGAGGACTTCGACAAGGCCGGAAGCGTCAAGCTGGTGGGCCTGCCGAGCAAGACGCTCGCCAAGGACTACCTGCTCGCCATCCGCGCCCTGCGCTATGCCGCAAACTTCGATTTGCCCGTCAACCCGCACACATGGGTGAGCATCATCCAGTCCGCCAACCGTATCCTCGACTACGTGCCCGCCCGCGAAATCATGGAAGAATGGCGCAAGGTCGCCGCCGAATCCATGTGGAAGTTCGTGCAGCTCCTCTTTGAAGCCCAGCTTCTGCACGGCCTCATGCCCGAAATCGCCGCCCTGGCCTGCATCAAGCAGGAACGCAACGACGACGGCGACATCGAAAGCGTCTTCGATCACACCATCGAATGCATGAAGCGTTACCCCGAAGAAGGGTTCAGCATGGACTGGTACGGCACCCTCGCCACCATGTTCCATGATGTGGGCAAGCTCTACACCGCCGAGCACCTCAACGGGCGCTGGACGTTCTACCAGCACCACCGCGTGGGCGCCGGGGTGACCCGCAAAATCCTGCGCCGCCTGCATTTTACGTCGGAAGACATCGATCTTATCTGCCATCTCGTGCGGCATCACATGATGTTCCACTTCATGCTGACCGACCGCGGCATCCGCCGCTTCAAGGCCCTGCCCGAAACCGAACGCCTGATTGCCATGTGCCGTGCCGACATCAAGGCCCGGAATGGCAGCTATACCTACTTCAACCACAACACCAAGTACCTCACCCGCGCCGAAACGGATGAGCTCCTGCTCGAACCGCTCCTCAACGGCAACGAAATCATGGAATATACCAGCCTGCCCCCCGGCCCCGCCGTGGGCACCATCCGCGAAGCCCTTCTTCAGGCGCAGATCGCCGGAGAAGTTACCGACCGTGATTCCGCCATCACCTTTGTCAAGAATTATGCGGCAAAGCTGAAGTAGTCCGATTCCGATTGATGATTGCGATTGGGGAGGGAGGAGAAACGTTAAGAAGGGGAAGCCCCACGTTTCTCCTCCCCTCCTGTAGCCCACCAGCGCGGCCCGCGCCTTTCCCTCTCCTCTTCAAAAATTTTCGTGTGTATCGAACCCCTGTTGCCCGCTTCCCCGACATTCAAAAAATATGCGGCTTGAAGCGGATCCCCGCCCCATCCGGTACAGGCCGGAATGGGTACGTTTTCGCCATACCGCCGGGACAGCAGAACGATCTAGCCGGTTCCTTATTTTTATGGCTGTTTCATAGGAAATGGTTGGTGGCTTATTTCTCGAAACTCCAAGGGGATGGCCAATAGAATCCCCCAACTGTGAAGCCCGTCAACAAAAAAACGAGAGAAAAAGTCCCTATTTTCATCATACTGTGGAGATGAAACAACCGTATCCCATAACAGGGCCTTTTTTATTCACCTATACCCGCAGAGCAACGCAGCGCGCATGATAGACATCCTGAATCTGACGTTCCCCGAACTTGAACGCTTCATCGTGGAAGATCTGGGCCAGCCCAAATTCCGGGCCGTGCAGATCTGGCAGTGGATATGGCAAAAGCACGCCACCTCGTTCGACGCCATGACCGACGTTTCCAAGCAGCTCCGCGCCAAGCTCGCGGAAGTCGCGGAGATCGTGCTTCCTGAGATCGTGACGGTACAGACCTCATCCGACGGCACGGAAAAGCTGCTGCTCCGGCTGCGGGACGGCGCACTGGTGGAGACGGTCATCCTCCCAAGCACGGGGCAGGACGGTTCCGTACGGATAGCCCAGTGCGTTTCTTCGCAAATCGGCTGTGCGATGGGCTGCACGTTTTGCAGCACGGGCACGATGGGGTTCATCCGCAACATGACCGCCGGGGAAATCCTGAGCCAGGTTCTCGTGGCCCGCATGAGGCTCGGAGACAACCGCATCGATCACCCCATTATCCGCAACCTCGTCTTTATGGGCATGGGCGAGCCGCTCCTTAACCTGCGCGAAACCACCCGCGCCCTTGAAATGCTGAATCACGACAAGGGAATGGATTTTTCCCCCCGCCGCATTACCGTTTCGACCTGCGGCATCAAGGCGGGCCTGCGCGAACTTGGCGACAGCGGACTGGCCTTCCTCGCCGTCTCGCTCCACGCGCCCAATCAGGAACTCCGCGCCAAGATCATGCCCAAGGCCGCAAACTGGCATCTCGACGATCTCATGGCGACGCTGGAAAATTATCCGCTCAAGACGCGCGAGCACATCACATTCGAGTACCTCCTGCTCGGCGGCGTGAACGATCAGCCCGAACACGCCCGCGAACTCGCCAAGCTCGTTTCCCGGGTCAAGGGCAAGCTCAACCTCATTGCCTACAAC
>URTO01000170.1 GCA_900550745.1 uncultured Desulfovibrio sp.
CGGTTAGAAGGCGGGAATACGCTTGATCAGAGAATAGAGGTTGCCGATAAAAAACAAAAGCCTTATGCCAAACTGGATGTTTTCAGGCTCGAACCCGCGCAAGAGGCCCTTTCCCCTTGCATGGCGGCTTGCCCCGCCGGGGTCGACATTCGCGGCAACCATTACCTGATCCAGCAGGGGCACCTTGGCGAAGCGGCCCGGCGCTACCGCAGCGTCCAGCCGTTTCCGGCCATCACGGGCCGGGTATGTTTCCATCCCTGCGAGAAAAAGTGCGCCCGGAACCATGTGGACGAGGCGGTAAACATCAATGCCGTCGAGCAGATCATAGGCGATTGGGACCTGAAGGTGCCTCTCGAAAAGCCCGCCCGAAGGCACATCACAAAGGTCGCGGTAATCGGTTCCGGCCCGGCGGGGCTTTCCTGCGCGTGGTTCCTCGCACAGATGGGGTACCCGGTGACGGTTTTCGAGGCGATGCCGCTTCCCGGCGGCATGTTGCGGTACGGCATCCCCGCGTATCGGCTTCCCGACGCGATCGTTGCGGCCCACATCGCCCGGCTTGAAGCGATGGGCATCGCCTTCCGCTGCAATACGAAGATCGGCGAAGGCGCGGACCTGAGCCTTTCCGACCTGAAACGGTTGGGATTCAAAGCCGTCATGCTGGCCCCCGGAACGACGGTCAGCCGCAAGGTACGCATGGAAGGCGTCGAGCTTCCCGGCGTCCACTGGGGCCTTGAGTTCCTGCGCGCCAACCGGGGCGACGAACAGCCCCACCTGTCCGGAGACGTGCTCGTCATCGGAGGCGGAGACGTCGCCGTGGATGCCGCCATCACCGCCAAAAGGCTCGGTGCCGCCAAGGTCAGCATGGCCTGCCTTGAGTCGCGCGAAACCATGCCCGCGTATCCGCACAATCAGGCGGACGCCCTGAGGGAGGGCATCGAATGCCATTGCGGGTTCGGCCCCGGCACCATCCTTCAAGAAAACGGGCACGTCGCGGGCATGGAACTGAAAACGTGCATCCGGGTCGTCGACGAGCAGGGACGTTTCGCGCCCCTGTTCGATGAAAACGCCACCATGCGCATCCGGGCCGATCATATTATCTTCGCCATCGGCCAAGCATCCGAGCTGGACGGGTTCGCCAAGGACGTGCGTACTGAACAGGGACGCATCGTGATTGAAGACGTCACCTTCTCCACCTCGGCATGGGGAATCTTCGCCGCTGGCGACGCCGCCACGGGCCCCTCTTCCGTCGTCAGCGCCATTGCCGGCGGACGCGAATGCGCCTTTTCCATCGATCGGATGCTCAAGGGCGCGGACATCCGGGGCGAACGCGAACGCAAGCGTCCTGAGCTTCCCGAAGAACAATGGCCCCGCGAAGGCATCCGCCACGAACCGAGACAGGAGCGCGCCAGCCTCCCCGCCCCGGCCGATGATCCTTTTGCGGAAACCCTGCGGCCTCTGGATATGGAAGCCTGCTTCGCCGAGGCGCTGCGCTGCATGACCTGCGGCAGCAAGTCCCGCATCACCTATACCGACGACTGTATGACCTGTTTCAACTGCGAGCTGAACTGCCCCTCCGGGGCCATCTATGTGCATCCCTTCAAGGAACGTTTTGCCCGTACCCTTGATCAAATCGAAGCCGACAACCGGTAAGCGAGGCGCATATGAAAGAACAAGGCTATCAATATACGACGGACCTGCTGGTTATCGGCTGCGGTTTCAGCGGGATGTGGGCTGCCATGCGCGCCAGGGACTTTCTGGGCGACGTGCTGGTCGTGGACAAGGGCCCCCGAGACTGGGGCGGGCTGGGCGGGCTTTCCGGCGGGGACATGATCGTCAAGCAGCCCGATATGAAGCTGGACGATCTGCTCGACGATCTCGTGTATTATTACGACGGCCTCGCCGACCAGAAGCTTCTCGGGCAGATTCTGACGCAATCCTATGACCGGTTCATGGATTTTGAGAATCTGGGGCACAAATTCGTCCGCAACGATAAGGGCGAACTGTGCTTCATCCCCCAGCGAGCCCTTGATTACATGCGCTATTATTACTACCACCCCTACGGGATGGGCGGCATCGAAAAAGCCCGCCTGCTCAAGCAGGAATGCGAAAAGCGGGGCGTGCGGCGGCTTGGGCGCACGGTCATCACCGACGTCATCACCGACGGCGAACGCGTGACCGGGGCCGTGGGCTTCCACAGCCAGAGCGGGGTGCCCGTCTTCATCAAGGCCCGCGCCGTCCTGCTCGCCACCAATACGGGCGGCTGGAAGCCCTCCTACCATCAGAACACGCCAGCCAGCGAAGGCGTCAGCATCGCCTGGAACGCGGGTTGCGCCATGCGGAATTTCGAATTCTGGAAGGTGTGGAACGTGCCTGTCGATTTCGCGTGGGAAGGGCAAACGGGCCTTCTTCCCAAGGGAGCCCGGTTCCTGAACGCCAAGGGAGAGGATTTCATGAAGAAATACTCCCCAAAATTCGGAGCCAAGGCCGATCCCCATTACAATACCCGGGGTATGGTGCACGAAGTGAGAGCCGGAAACGGCCCCATCCGTTTCGATTGCAGCCAGATGAAGCCCGAGGATGTGGAAACCATGCGCCCCAGAGCGGGCTGGATGGGCCTCAACGACAAGAAGCTGCGCGAACTCGGCATCGACTTCTTCGGGCAGGAACTGGAATGGATGCCGCAGGTGCGCCATACCTACGGCGGCATTGTGGCCGATCTCGACGGCTCCACCGCCATAAAGGGGCTGTACGCCGCCGGGCTTGCCCGCAATCCCGATCCGGGCGTCTACATGGGCGGCTGGGCCACATGCATCACGGCGACGACGGGCTATTCGGCCGGGGAAGCCGCCGCGCAGTTCGTACAGGGGCACGATGCAGTGGCCTTTGATGAAGCGTACGCCGCCTCCCGGCTTGAAGCGTTCACCGGATACCTCGGCAAGGACGGCATCGCGCCCAAGGATGTCATCTCCGACATGCGCGAGGTCATGAGCGCCCCCGACATCGCGCTGATGAAGACGGGCAAGGGGCTTTCGCGCGGGCTCGACCGTGTGGAGGAAATCCGTGCGGAAGTGCTGCCGCATCTGGGAGCGCGAGATCCGCACGAACTCGCCAAGCTGTTCGAGGCCACGTCCACGGTGCTCCTTACCGAGCTGTGCCTCAATGCGGCCCTGATGCGCAAGGAATCCCGCGCCGGACATTACCGCGAAGATTACCCCGAACGGGACAACGAACACTGGCTCAAGTGGATCGAGCAGAAGCAGGTCGACGGCAAGCGGGAAGTCCATACGGTCCCCGTTCCCTTGAACGACTACCCCATCAAGCCATACCGCTACTACATGGACAACTTCAGCTGGCCGACGCCTCCCAAGGCCGTCTGATTCCGAACCTATCCCCCTTTCATCCGGTTTTCAGGCCCGCCGTTTCCCGTCTCCACAGAAGGACGGGAAACGGCCTCCCTCCCTTTTTGCCAACAGGCAAGAAAACCCTGTTACAGAGGCACCTCGCGAGGAGAACCGGTCATGCCACTTCCTCCCTCTCTCAAAAACAAAGAGATCGTCTACTACGCCCACTCCCTGATAAGCCTCCTGATCATGTTCGGCTGCGGTCAGCTCACGCCCATCGGCCCGTTAACCCCGCTGGGGATGAACCTGATCGGCATCTTCCTCGGAGTCCTGTACGGCTGGATCTTCATAGACATCATCTGGCCGAGCATGGCGGGCCTGCTGGCGCTCATGCTCATCGGCGGCATGAAGCCCAGCGAGCTGTTCCAGACCAGTTTCGGCGATCCGCTCGTTATGATGATGTTCTTCATTTTCGTCTTCTGCGCGACCATCAACTATTACGGCCTGTCCAAGTTCATCTCGCTGTGGTTCATCACCCGCAAATGCGTCGTGGGGAAGCCGTGGCTGTTCACCTATACATTTTTCCTGTCCATCATGCTGCTGGGCGCACTGACCAGCGCATCCCCGGCGGTCGTCATCGGCTGGAGCATCCTGTACGGCATCTGTGACAAGTGCGGCTACCAAAAGGGCGAAGGCTATCCGACGATGATGGTTTTCGGCATCGTGTACGCCGCGCAAATCGGCATGTCGATCATCCCGTTCAAGCAGGTTCCGTTTACCGTACTCGGCGCGTATGAAAACATGTCCGGCGTGACCATCGATTACGCGAAGTACATGATCATTGCGATAACATGCTGCGCGCTGTGCTCCCTGCTGTTCATCGTCATGGCCAAGTACGTGTTCAAGCCCGACATGAGGAAATTGATCTCACTGGATACCGAAGGGCTGGACACCGAGGGCGCGCTGCGGCTGAACAAAGTCCAAAAAATCGTGCTGGGTTTTCTGTTCGCGCTGGTCGTCCTGCTGCTTTTGCCTAACATCCTACCCGCCACATCCGGCATCGCCCGCTTCTTCAAGACCATCGGGAACACGGGCATCTGTATGCTCCTCGTAACCGTGATGTGTCTCCTCAAGGTCGATGGCAAGCCGCTGCTCCGGTTCAAGACGATGGTGGATTCCGGGGTGACGTGGGGGATCATCCTCATCCTCGCCGTGGTGATGCCCCTTTCCCATGCGATGGCCAACGACGAAAGCGGGATCACCAAGTTCCTCATGGCATTGATGACACCCTTCTTCGGAAACGAATCTTCGCTGGTATTCGCACTGTGCATGGGCTTTTTCGCTACCGTCCTCACGCAGTTCATGAACAACGGCGCAACGGGCATCGCCCTGATGCCCGTCGTCTACAGCTACTGTACAAGCATGAATGTTCCTCCCGAGCTTGCCATCATCATGGTGGTCATGGGAGTCCACATCGCGTTCCTCACTCCGGCCGCCAGCGCCAGTGCCTCGCTGCTGCACGGCAACGAGTGGTCGAATGCGAAAGCCATCTGGAGGACTGCTCCTATAGTCATCCTCGCAACATGGGCCACTATTTCGTTTATTGTCGTTGTACTGGGCAAAACCCTATTCTAACATTTCACAGAGCCTTTCTCCCAATACAGTATCCTTAGCCCGTGTAACTTTAAAAGGCAGAAAGGGTATACATGGGATGGTAATCTTCTCATGTATACCCAGCAATCAGTTAATGTGAAACAAAATATTAAGCTTCAAACGCAAGTTCAATACAGGAAGCGGCGTATATCTTCATCGTCTTCTACCAC
>URTO01000171.1 GCA_900550745.1 uncultured Desulfovibrio sp.
GAGGATAGCGCAAAATATCCCGGTGACAACCGCAAAAACAAAGGGTAAAGACCACCGCTGGCACATCTCACTATTCAGGTAAGGAGTCTTTTATGACCAAAGCAGATCTTGTCGACAAAATCCACGCCAAGGCTGGCCTCGGCACCAAGGCCGCAACCGAACAGTTCCTCGACGCGGCCATCAGCGTGCTGTCCGAAACCATCGCCAACGGCGAACAGGTTTCCTTCACCGGCTTCGGCAGCTTCAAGGTCGTCGAACGCAGCGAACGCAAGGGCCGTAACCCCCGCACCGGTGAGGAATGCCTCATCCCCGCTTCCCGCGTCGTGAAGTTCACTCCCGGCAAGGCGTTGAAAGAAGCCGTGAAATAGTGTGTACGGGTACAGCCTCTTCCGGGGCTGTAGTCCCGGAAACGACATCCGGTACATAAATCCCGCGGCCCCGGCTGCGGGATTTTTGCATTCCTGCCCGCAACGGGCCAGATTGTTATTCCTTTTTCCTTGTGGTATTTTTTCAGGATTGCAGTGCCGAATAACAGTCGCGCCGTGCCCATAGCCCCGTTTCCGGGGTTCGGGAGCGGCTTTTTTATGTGGCTTCGGCAGGGATTCCGCTTTGGGCGGCAAGGTTTCAACAAAGGAATGAGGGAACATGATAGGACCGGTTGCGAACAGCGTTTGTATTGTCGCGGGCTCCATTCTTGGGGCGCTCTGCGGGCCTGTGCTCAGTCAGGAGTTCAGGAAAAAGATCATGAATGTCTTCAGTTGCATCACGCTCGGCATCGGCGTGACCATGCTGTCGAAGGGCGACTCGCTGCCTCCTGTCGTGCTTTCCCTGCTGCTCGGAACGGCGCTCGGCGAGCTGACCCGCTTCGAGTCCTTGGTGATGAAGGGGGCCTTCAAGGCGGCGGGCCTGTTCAAGCGGAGCGGCAAAGCCAAAGGCGGCAAGTCCGAAACGCTGTCCGAGACGGTGTTCCGCGATCAGTTCGCCGTGGCGACGGTTCTCTTTTGCGTCAGCGGCCTTGGGATCATCGGTTCCATGCGCGAAGGGCTGACCGGCGAATGTTCCCTCCTGCTCATCAAGGGCGTGCTCGACCTGTTTACGGCCATGCTCATTTCCGCCAGCATCGGCAGCGTGGTGGGCGTGCTGGCCGTTCCGCAGTGCGGCATCCAGCTTGCCTTGCTGTTCGGGGCCACGATGCTCATGCCGTACACCACGCCGACCATGTTCGCGGATTTCTCCGCGTGCGGCGGCATCATCATGCTCGGCGCGGGGCTGCGCCAGATGGGGTTGGTGCAGGTCCCCATCCTCAGCATGCTGCCCGGCCTGTTCTTCGTCATGCCGCTGTCCGCATTGTGGAAACAGATCATGTAGATGGGGGGAGCCGGAGGCGCACGGCCCTGCGGAAGCGCGGGGGCGTCCGCACGGTTTGCTTTCCCCGGCCCTCATCCTTTTTTCCAAGGCGTCCGTGATTGCCGAAATTTTTGCCCGGACAGGGCCGCGCCGGAAGGCATTGCCCCTGTGCGGCAATGCTCAGGCTTTGGGCGTGGCGGTGAAGAAGAAACGGGGGAAGCGGAAGATGATTTCCCCATTGCCCTGCACGGGATAACGCCGGGTGACTTCTTCCAGCACGGCCCGTTCAAAGCGTTGGGCCCGCTCACCGGAAAGGAGGCTCAGGTAGGGGCGCAGCCCCGTGCCTTTGTACCAGTCCATGATGGCCTCGTGGGACGGCATACGGTGGAGGTAGGTGGTCTGCCACATCTGGAACTGTTCGGCTTCGGCTGCGAGGATGTCGAAGTAGGCTTCTTGGGTCAAGGTATGGAAGACCCGCGCGGAGGCGAGTTCGGCGCGCCACTCGTCCGAGGCGGCCAGTTCACCGATGATTTGATGGATGGGTTCCTGATAGTTCATGGGAACCTGCACGGCGAGCATTCCGCCGGGGCGGAGCAGGGCGAGCATGTCCCGGATGAGCCGGGGGTGGTCGGGCACCCACTGGATGCAGGCGTTGGAAAACACCACGTCGAATCCGCCCTCCCCAAGTGAGGGCAAATTCAGGGCATCGCAGATCCGGAACTCCATGTCCGGGTGTTCGCCCTTTGCGGCTTCGATCATCTCCGGCGAGCTGTCGATGCCGATGATGCGCAGGGCATTGGGGAAGGCGTCCGCCAGAACCTGCGTGCTGTTGCCGGGGCCGCATCCCACATCGAGCAGCTTGCGGGGCCGTTCAAGGCCGATGCGTTTGACCAGATCGATGGACGGCTGCGTCCTTTCGGCCTTGAAGCGGAGATAGGCGGCGGAATCCCATTGCATGGCGTGGCCTCTTGCGGGCTGAAGGTGAGCGGAATGTTTCTAAGGGCCTTTTTGCGGTAATGCCGTTTCCGCCGCCCTGTCAAGCGGACGGAAAAGGGAGGAAAGCGTCCCTTTCCTCCCTTCCTTATGCGGCTTTTGACGAAAAGCGGCCTGCGCTGTTTCCCGCGCCGCCATGCCGTCACGGGGCATTGCAGGGATGCCGCCACGGCGAGCATGGGTGCGGCGAGCGTCATGCCGTCACGCGGGCATTACAGCAGCCCGGTGATGATTTCCCCAAACTCGGTGCAGCCGACCGTGCGGGCGTCGGCCATCTGCGCGGCGAGGTCTTCGGTGACGGCGCGGCGGGCGATGGCGGTGTTCACGGCCTTGTAGATGCGGGTGGCGGCTTCCTTCCAGCCGATGTGCTCCAGCATGAGCGCGCCGCTGAGGATGAGGCTGCCGGGGTTGGCCCGATCCTTCCCGGCGAGGCTCGGCGCAGTGCCGTGGGTCGCTTCAAAGAAGGCCAGCTTTTCCGACATGTTCACGCCGGGGGCAAGGCCGAGGCCGCCGACCTGCGCGGCAAGGGCGTCCGAAATGTAGTCGCCGTTCAGGTTGGGCGTGGCGAGCACGCTGTATTGTTCGGGGCGGATGAGGGCTTCCTGAAACATCGCGTCGGCGATGCGATCCTTGATGACCAGCTTGCCCGGCGCGGACGCGGCTTCGGCCTCGACCACGGTCTGGGCGGCGAATTCTTCCTTCGCCACATCGTAGCCGTGCTGACGGAACGCGCCTTCGGTGAACTTCATGATGTTGCCCTTGTGGACGAGGGTCACGCTCGGAAGGTTCTGGGCGAGGGCGTGGCGGATGGCGGCGCGGACAAGGCGCTTGGAGCCTTTTTCGGTCATGGGCTTGATGCCCACGGCGGCGGAGGCGTCCACATTGGCCCCCAGTTCGTCGCGCAGGAAGGCGATGAGCTTGGCGGCTTCGGGCGTCCCGGCCTTGTATTCGATGCCCGCATAGACGTCTTCGGTGTTTTCGCGGAAGACGATCATGTCCACGCGTTCGGGATGCTTGACCGGGGACTCGATGCCTTCAAAGTAGCGGATGGGCCTGATGCAGGCGTAGAGGTCGAGGGTCTGGCGCAGGGTGACGTTGAGGCTGCGGAAGCCCGTGCCCACCGGCGTGCCGAGGGGGCCCTTGATGGCGAGTTCTGCGCCGCGCAGGGCGGCGAGGGTTTCGTCGGGCAGGAGCGTCCCGGTTTCCTTGAGCGCCTTTTCGCCCGCCAGTAGTTCCTTCCAGTCGAAACCGCACCCGTCGCCGTAGCTCAGACGGATGGCTTCATCAATGACGGGGCGCGCGCTTTTCCACACGTCCGGGCCGATGCCGTCGCCTTCAATCCAGTAAACAGTCTTGCGCATGGGGAGAGACTCCAGAAATGTTACGTGGCTCGCGCCACGGTTGGCGTCCGCGTGCCTCGCGGCGTGGGCAGAAACTACTCGCCTGAGGCCGGGTTGTCAAAAAGGCTACAGTTGTCGGCAAGTTTGCGGTGCGGCGCGGGCAGGGGGAAGGCCCCGATGTCCTGCGGCGCGATCCACTGGCAGGCTGTGGCCTCGGTCAGCTCCTTGGGTACGGGGCAGCCCTTGGGCCCGCCCTCCAGCCTGAGCTGGTAACAGCGCAGGGTGATCCGGTAGGTCGTGTAGTTGTGGCGGATGACGTCCAGCGGGCGCACGATGGCGACCTTGAAGCCGACTTCCTCCATCCATTCGCGCGTAACGGCCTGTTCCGGCGTTTCGCCGGGCTCCACGCAGCCGCCGGGGAATTCCCACAGCCCTCCCCAGACATCCTTTTCGTTGCGGCGCTGGATGAAGACTTTCCCTTCATGCAGGAGCACCCCGCACACCACCTCAAGCTGCGTGACGGCGGCTTTCTTGCCGGGAACCGGGCGTTCGTTCTGGATGCCGAGGTGCCTGCTTTCGCACAGCCCGGCCAGCGGGCAGCGTTCGCACTCAGGCTTTTTGCGGCATACGAGCGCGCCCAGCTCCATAAGCCCCTGATTGAAGTTCCGGGCCTCGCCTTTGGGGATGAGGGCCTGCGCCAGCTCGCGGATGCGGCCCTTGGCGGGTTCTTCCTTCACGGGCGTGTCGATGTCGAACACGCGGGACAGGACGCGCTCCACATTGCCGTCCACGCAGGGGACTTCCTCGTTGTAGGCTGTGCTGGCGATGGCACCGGCGGTGTACGGGCCCACGCCGGGCAGGGCGAGGATGTCGGCGTAGCTGGTGGGGAAGATCCCGCCGTGGCGCTCCATGATTACGCGGGCGGCGGCCTGGATGTTGCGCGCGCGGCGGTAGTAGCCGAGCCCTTCCCATGCCTTGAGCAGGTCTTCCTCAGGCGCGGCGGCGACGGCGGCCACATCGGGGAAACGCTCCATCCAGCGCAGGAAGTATTGGACGCCCCGATCCATCTGCGTCTGCTGCATCATGACTTCGGCGATCCACGTCTGGTAAGGCGTGTAGTCGGCCCGCCACGGCAGCGGGCGGCGGTTCTCGGCGAACCAGCGGAGCAGGCCTTTTCGGAAAAGCGTAAAGCGTTGCGTATCGTTCATGGCAAAGGGGGTTGTATGTTGGAAACGGGAGAGCTTCTTTGGCGGGAGGCACCCGCACGCGCGCTCCTTTGTTCTCCCGCAAAGAAATACCTTGTGGGGAGGCTGTTCTGAGGAAATCCAGTTGGCTGCGCCCGTTTTTTGCCCGATGGCGCGGTGTAGCCGGCAGAGATGAAAACAGCCGGCTTCTTGGGAACCGTTCCTTGCAGGGAATAGCCCGAAACGGGGCGGCTGTCACGGGCCCGTTCCTCTTCCGGCATGAGTTGCAGGTCGT
>URTO01000172.1 GCA_900550745.1 uncultured Desulfovibrio sp.
AGTTCTTGTCATTCCCACCGCCTTAAGGGTATCCCCGAATTCGATTGAGACAGCGGTGCGGCTGACGATCTGCTGGATGGCGAAGTCGCGCTCTTCCCTGCTTTTGTCCGAACAGGTGCGGCTCCCGGCCAACGCGGTACTGGTGGCCTGAAAAAACGCTGCCTCTTCCCGCATTCCAACGCCTCAAGCTGGCAAGAAAAGGGAAAAAATACGTTGTTCCTGAGACAACACCCGTCGGGCGGCATCCGGGGCGACCTCACTGCCCCTCACATAAGCGCGTGCCGCAGGAGCAGGCTGGGGGGAAATAGGAAAATGAAGGCCGTGCCATAAGAAATGGCTGATGCTTTCTTTCCTGAAATTCCAAGGGAGTAACCGGCAATATGCCTCAGGTATGGGCTCCGCCGACGGACGGCTGGAGAAAGGGGGCCGTATTTTCTCACCATGCTGTGGAGATAACACAGCCGCATCTATGACAGGGCCCGATAACTGTTCCCCAAAACATCCATCCTAAAAATGATGCCGACTACAGGCAGCAATAAAGCATCATCCTGAGGACGCTTGAAATCCGCAGGCGGCCAGTGCCGCGAAACGCTTTCCGCCGCGAGCCTGCCCGTCTTGCCGTGCATCTTGATTTCGCTGGCCTTTTATGTGCTTGACGGCATACGGAAACGCGCCCGGCGCAGCGCCCCCGCCCTTACGGGGCGGCTTCCGATCCGGGGGAAGGCACGGCGGGGCATGATTCTTGCCCGAAGCGGGAAAAAATCATAGGTTGGAACGGCGCACGCCGCTTTTTTGAAACCATCGGGCCCGCACCCGTATTCAATCGGAGGAGAGATGAAATTTTTTGACTTTGAAATCATGGGGTTGAAAAGAAAACTGCCGTATGTGCAGGTGGGTGAAAATCTGGCGCTGGCCAGCTTTGTGGTGCTCTCGGACACCGAACTGATCCGAACCGTGGCCCCAGAGCTTCTGAAGCGCCTCCCCGAAGTGGACGTACTCATGACCGCAGAAGCCAAAGGCATCTGCCTCACCTACGAACTCAGCCGCCTGATGGGCATGAAGGATTTCGTCGTCGCCAGAAAAAGCCGCAAGCCCTACATGCAGAACCCCGTTTCCCACTCCGTCCGTTCCGTCACCACCCAGAAGGAACAGCACCTCTGGCTGGACGGCTGCGAAGCTGAAAAGCTCAAGGGCAAACGCGTGGCCCTCATCGACGACGTGATCGCCACCGGCGAATCCCTTGAGGCACTGGAAACGCTGGCCAAGTCGGCCGGGGCCAACATCGTGGCCCGTGCGGCCATCCTCGCCGAGCTGGAATCCGTCCACCGCACCGACATCATCTACCTGAAAGAGCATTACGTATTCCGGCCCAACCCCGACGGCAGCTATACGCCGATCGAATCGCTCAAATAGCCTTCCGCACGGCGGCGGGAGAACGGATCGTTCCCCGCCGCCTTTTCTCGTCCGCATACTCCCCGCCCCGGCGTTTTCCCGCGTGCCGCCGCCCTTTCCCCTTTTCCGACGTACCGCCGGGCATCGGGAGCCCCCGATCCGGGGAACCGTGTTTTTCCGCCGCCGTGCTTGCGTATCGCGTTCTTTTAGTGAACAATCCGCCGACGGCGTCCCGATGAGGGGACCATACGGACGCCGCCGGGGTTCAACGCCGTTTACGGCCGCCGAACCGCACAATACTACGGGAGAGGAGTTTTTATGGAAGCATCGTTTTTTCCGTCCATCGTGGCCTTCATCTGGATCGGCATCCTGCTCATGCTCGGAACCTACCTCCGGGCGAAGGTTCCGTTTCTCCAACGGATACTGTTTCCCGCTTCCCTGATCGGCGGGCTCATCGGCTTCGTGCTCATCAACGCCGGATGGCTCGGCGTACCGACCACGGAAGGCTGGAAGGCGATCGATCAGGCCCCGTTCGGCACGCTCACCTTCCATTTATTCGCCTTCGGCTTCGTCGGCATCGGTTTCCTTGAATCCGCCCAAAAGACGGACAACAGCAAGGTCGTCCTGCGCGGGGCTCTGTGGATCGCGCTGCTGTTCACCATGATGTTCTGCATCCAAGCCCTGCTCGGCAAGGGCATCTTCGCCGCCTGGGCCAACCTCTTCGGCGGGCAGTTTGAAACCGTCAACGGCTACCTGCTCGGCGCGGGCTTCACGCAAGGGCCGGGCCAGACGCTGGCCTACGCCAGCATCTGGGAAAACACCTACAAGACCGCCAACGCCATCAACACGGGGCTGGCCTTCGCCGCCGTTGGCTTCCTCGTCGCCGGTCTGGTGGGCGTACCGCTGGCCCTGTACGGGCTCAAGAAGGGCTGGGCCGCCTGCGAGGACGGCAAGGGCCTGCCCCGCTGCCTGCTGCGCGGCCTGCGCGACGAGGGCGACAACCCGTCCTGCGCCTTCAGCACCACGCACCCCGCGAACATCGACTCGTTCGGGTTCCACATGGGCCTCATGGCCGCCACCTACGGCCTCGCCTACCTTGTGGCCGTGGCATGGACACTGTATGCGCCGCAGGCCCTCAGGGGGCTCGGCTTCGGCATGCTGTTCTTCTGGGGCATGCTCGTGGCGATGGGCGTGCGCAAGTTCATGAAGGCCCGCCGCATCAACACCCTGCTCGACAACGAAACCTGCCACCGCATCACCAACATGACGGTGGACTTCATGATCTGTTCCGTGTTCATGGGCATCCAGTTCAGCACCCTTCAGGACATCCTCATGCCCTTCGGGCTGTCGATCATCGTGGCCACCGTCATTACCCTCGCCCTGTGCCTGTGGTTCGGACGCCGCTCCCCCGAATACGGCTTTGAGCGCTGCCTCGCCCTGTTCGGCTACTGCACGGGAACGGCCGCGTCAGGCCTGCTGCTCCTGCGCATCGCCGATCCGGAATTCCGTACGCCCGTGGCTGTGGAAATCGGCGCCATGAACGTCTGCCTGCTGTTCATTTTCGACACGACGGTCACGCTGTCCATGCCCTTCGCGCCACGCGAGGGCTTCCCCCTCGCATGGATTTTCTTGGGCATAGCCGTCGGCATCCCCATCATCATGTACTTCCTCAAGCTGATACGAAAGCCGGCACTCTAGCCGCATCACCGGGCCGCTTCCGGGCCGCAGGCCGTTTCGGAAGCGGCCCGGCGGGGGCGGCGGCGCGGCCCCGACGGGGAACCTCTCCCCGCTCCCGCGTTCCGCTCCGTTCCCGCCAAGCGCCGTTCCGCTCCGCGAACGCCGGGGCCGGAACCGCCCGAACATCTTGCCCGTCCGGCCCGCTCCAACGGCGCTCACGGCATCGCCACGAGCGTCATGTGTCCCGGACCAACCGTATGATCCGCCAAGGAGTCCGCCTATGCCTTATGCCAGCCAACTGCTGTTCAACGCCGTCATCCTGACGCTGGATGCTCACGATACCGTGGCCTCGGCCATCGCGCTCGACGGGGATCGCATTCTCGCCGTGGGCACCCTCGAAGACCTCGCCCCCTTCGTCGGCCCGGACACAATCCGCCGCGACATGGAAGGGAAAACCGTCATGCCCGGCTTTTACGACGCGCACGGGCATATCCTGCTCACGGCGTCGATGCTGGACTGGGAAGACCTCAACTCCCCGCCCATCGGCACCTGCCGCACGCTTGAGGACTGCCTCTCCCGGCTGCGCGAACGCGCCGCGAAGACGCCCGCCGGGGAATGGATCCTGGCCTACGGCTTCGACGACACGCTGATGGAGGAAAAACGTTTCCCCACCCGTACGGAGCTCGATTCCGTCAGCACCGAACACCCCATCCTCGTGCAGCACATTTCCATCCACTTCGGGACGCTGAACAGCGCCGGGTTCGCCGCGCTGGGCATCGACCGCGACACGCCTGATCCAGAGGGCGGGGTCATCCGCCGCGAGGCCGACGGCTCGCTGCACGGCGTGGTCGAGGAACGCGCCCTGTTCGATCTGGTTTCGCCGCGCCTGCCCGTGTTTTCCCGCGAACATCAGGTACAGAACATCGCCAGGACATCGCGGGAGGTCTATGCGGCACGCGGCATCACCACCGCGCTGGACGCGGGCGTGCTCGACTACGACAGCGCCGAGGCCCTGCGGGAAACCTGCGAGCGGGGGCTGCTCGCCGTCCGCGCGCACATCAACCCCTACTACTATCTGGACAGGAACGATCCGCGCCTGCACTTTGAGGGCCAGATAACCACCGGCGGCGTGAAAATCATGAGCGACGGCTCGCTGCAAGGCTTCACCGCCTTCCTGTCCAAGCCCTACCATACCCCGTTCAAGGGCGATCCCAATTACAAGGGCTACCCCGCCTATTCTCGTGAGGAGCTGTTCGCCATCGTCGAGGAGGCGCACCGGAACGGGCAGTTCCTCATCCACGCAAACGGCGACGGGGCTATGGACGACGCGCTGGATGCCCTTGAAGCCGCACAGGCCAAGTACCCCCGTGAAGGCTGCCGCCACATCCTGATCCACGCCCAGACCATCCGGGACGATCAACTGGATCGGCTCGGCAAGGCGGGCTTCACGCCCACGTTCTTCGTACCGCACGTCTACTACTGGGGCGATCGGCACCGCGACATCTTCCTCGGGCCCGAACGCGCCCCGCGCATGGACCCCATCCGTTCGGCCATCGATCGCGGCTACGTCTGCACGTCGCACTGCGACACGCCGATCACTCCGGTCAAGCCCTTCCTGTCCATATGGGCCTGCGTGAACCGCCTCACCTCATCGGGAAAGGTTCTCGGCCCCGACCAGCGCATCTCCGTGCGGGAAGCCCTGCGCGCCCACACCATCAACGCCGCGTGGCAGCATTTCGAGGAAAAGGATCGGGGCTCGCTGGAGCCGGGCAAATTCGCCGACTTCATCCTGCTCGATACCAACCCGCTGGAGTGCGCGCCCGAAGCCCTGCGCGACATCCGCGTGCTTGAAACCGTCGTCGGCGGGAATACCGTCTTCACGCTCTGATCCCTTTCTTCTCCGTAGCCAAGGCCGGCGTTCCCATATGGAGGAACGCCGGCCTTTTTTCGGCCCCTGAGCGGCACGCACTGTACGGCTCCGTATTCCGCGCTTCCTAGGCCGTGTTGTCATACTATACATAACATATTGAAATAATTTAATATTCTTTAAAGCCATAAAAAATATTTTCAA
>URTO01000173.1 GCA_900550745.1 uncultured Desulfovibrio sp.
CAGGCTTTCTTTCTTCTGTGAAACCTTTATGGAGTGGAGTGAGCAGGATTTTTTATCATTTCAGAAACGGAGACGGCGCAATGTTCAGCTCGGCGCGGATCGTGCGGATCATGCCGATGGCTTCCTGCACGAATTCCATGCGGGCGGCGGCTTCGGGCTTGAGGCAGCCGGGGCGCGCTTCGGGCAGGAGCTGCACCGCTACGTCGGAACCGGCCCCGCCGGGCAGGGCCTGCCAGATTTCGGCGGTCACGAAGGGCATGATCGGGTGCATGAGGATGAGGAACTCGCGCAGGGCCGTCCACAGCACATACTGGGCTTCCGCCTTGCGGGGGCCTTCTTCCTTCATGTCCGGCTTGATGAGCTCCAGATACCAGTCGCAGAACTCGTTCCAGAGGAACTTGTAGAGGGTCTGGGCGGCGTCGTTGAAGCGGTAGGCTTCGATGGCGTCGTCCACATCCTTCTTGACCTCTTCGAGGCGGTGGAGCAGCCACTGGTGATGCAGCCCCTGCACCTTGCCGAGATCCACGGCGGCGGGCACGTCTTCGGGCAGGTTCATGAGCGCGAACCGGGAGGCGTTCCACAGCTTGTTGACGAAATGGCGGTAGCCTTCGATGCGCTCTTCCGAAAGGCGGATGTCGCGGCCCATGGCGGCGAAGGCCGTCAGGGTGAAGCGCAGGGCGTCGGTGCCGTACTTCTCGATCATCACCAGCGGGTCGATGACGTTGCCGGTGGATTTGGACATCTTGCGGCCCTGCGCGTCGCGCACGAGGGCGTGCAGGTAGACGTGCTTGAAGGGCACCTGATCCATGAAGTGCAGGCCCATCATCATCATGCGGGCCACCCAGAAGAACAGGATGTCGAAGCCGGTGACGAGCACGGAGGTGGGGTAGAACGTGGCGAGATCCTTGGTCTTGTCCGGCCAGCCCATGGTGCTGAAGGGCCACAGGGCGGACGAGAACCACGTGTCGAGCACGTCGGATTCCTGCACCAGCTCCGTGCAGCCGCAATCGGGGCAGGACGTGGGATCTTCCTCGGAGACGATGAGCTTGCCGCACTGGGCGCAAGTCCATGCCGGGATGCGGTGGCCCCACCAGATCTGTCGGCTGATGCACCAGTCGCGGATGTTGTCGAGCCAGTTGTAATAGGTCTTCATCCAGTTTTCAGGGAAGATCTGGGTCATTTCCGGCACGGCGGCGCGGGCGCGGGGCGCGAGCTTCGTGGAAGCCACGAACCACTGTTCGGACATATGCGGCTCGACCACGGTCTTGCAGCGGTAGCAGTGCCCCACGCTGTGATCGAGATCCTCGATCTTCACGAGCTGGCCGGAAGCCTGCAAATCCTCGACGATGCGCTTGCGGCACTCTTCCTTGGACAGGCCCGCATACGGCCCGGCCTCGGCGGTCATGTTGCCGTCCTCGTCGATGCACTGGATGAATTCGAGGCCGTGGCGTTCGCCGAGCGTCCAGTCGTTGGGGTCGTGGCAGGGGGTGACCTTCAGGGCGCCGGTACCGAATTCCTTGTCCACGTAGCGGTCCGCGAACAGCGGCACGGCGCGGCCTACGATGGGCACGATGATTTTTTTGCCCACGAGCCCGGCATAGCGCTCATCCTCGGGATGGACGCACACGCCGGTGTCCGCCATGATGGTTTCGGGGCGGGTCGTGGCGATGATCACCGAGCCGGAGCCGTCCTCGAAGTCGTAGCGGACGTGGTACAGGTGGCCCTTTTCGGGCATGTGATCCACTTCGTCGTCGGCAAGGGCGGTATGGCAGCGGCTGCACCAGTTGATGATGTACTTGCCCTTGTAGATGTACCCTTCCTTGTACAGCTCCACGAACACCTTGCGGACGGCCTTGGAAAGGCCCTCGTCCATGGTGAAGCGTTCGCGCGTCCAGTCCACGGAGTCGCCGAGCATACGGATCTGGTTGAGGATGCGGTTGCCGTAGTCCTCTTTCCACTGCCATACGCGCTCGACGAAGGCTTCGCGGCCGAGGTCGTGGCGGCTCTTGCCTTCCTTGGCGAGGGCGCGTTCCACCACGTTCTGGGTGGCGATGCCCGCGTGGTCGGTGCCGGGCAGCCAGAGCACCTTTTTCCCTTTCTGGCGGGCGTGGCGGCAGAGCACGTCGATGAGCGTGTGGTTCAGGGCGTGGCCGATGTGCAGCGCGCCCGTGACGTTTGGCGGAGGGATGACAATGGAGAAAGGTTCGCCCGGGCCGTCGGGGTCGGGAGTGAAGGTCTTGTTCTTTTCCCAATACTCACGCCAGTGGTCTTCCACGGCATGGGGCTCGTAGCCCTTGGGTAGCGCGTTTTCGGACATTGCCTGCTCCGATGAAAGGGTTCAAAGGCTTGTGTCAGCGAGGGAGGGCGGGTGTTGTCAACGGCGCCCGGTTGTTCTATGCAGAAGGGACCATGACTGACATAGCCATATTTTGGGATGCTTCACAGCTTTGGGGCCTGCTCGTGTGGCGGGCCGCCGAAGCGTTCGGGCTTCCGTACCGTCTGGTCAAAGCGAAAGAGATAGCTCAGGGCGCGCTTTCTGACAAGACGTCTCTTCTGCTTGTACCCGGCGGAACGGCCCGGCACAAGTCTGCCGCATTGGGGGAAAAAGGGCGGGAGGCCGTCCGCGCATGGGTGCGCGGCGGGGGGCGCTACGTGGGCTTCTGCGGCGGGGCCGGGCTTGGCCTTTCCGATGCCGCCGATCCCGTGCGCACCGCCGAAATCGGCACCGGCCTGCAGCTCTGCCCGTGGCACCGTGCCGAAATCGGCGAGCGCGTGCAGCACTTCGTTTCCGGGCATGTCCGCGTCCGTTTTCAGGGCGGGCATCCGCTTGTCCCGGAATGTTTTTCCGATCCCGTCCCCCCCGGTTCCGAACCGGCCATCCCCATCTGGTGGCCGGGGCGCTTTGCGGCGTCCTCCGGCGGCCCCGGCGACGGCGTGGACGTGCTGGCCCGGTATGCTGGCTCCGATCCCCGCACCTGCCCGCCGGATCTGTGCGTGGCTGATTTGCCCCTTTCCTCGCTGTCCCCCGCCGTGCTCGAACAATGGATCGAGCTGTACGGCGTCGCGCTGGCGCCGGGATTCCTCAACGGGCAGCCCTGCGCCCTGCACGGGCGGTACGGCGAGGGGAGCTATACGCTCAGCTACAGCCATCTGGAGACGCCCGGATCGCCGGACGCGAACCGCTGGTTTGCGCACATCCTGCGGACGCTGACGGGGTTCGAGCCGAGGGCGGATACCGTCCCGGCGTGGCGTCCCGGCGAAATGCCCGTATTGTGGCATGATCCCGATCTGCTCGAAGCCCGGCGCGGCATGGGCGAGCTGATCCGGCTCGGCATCGCCCACGACCTGCTGTTTGAGCGCGCCCCGTGGCTGACGGGGTGGCGTTCCGGCGTTCCGGGGTCGGGCCTCAACACGCTGTTCATGGGGCTGTGCGTGCTTACGGGCGTGGCCCCGTCCGCCGAGGCCGAAAGGCTTTGGGCCTCGCAGCGCGTCCGGTTCGGCGAAATGTTTTCCCTGTTCCGGCAGGGCGTCGAGGGGCTCCTGCTTGGGCTGCGCCTCGCCACGATCATGCCGGAAGAAGTGCCGCGCAAGATTCTCGCCGGGCAGCGCCTGACGCTGTTCGGTTCCGCCATGCAGGGCGGGGGCCTTTACAAGGAACTGATGGATATGGTCGACGCATTGCTGTTCTTGAGTTTGGGAAGGCCCGGAGGGTGCGATGGTTCCGCCTGACGAAGGATCGCGCATCCTGTTTTTCAGCGGCGGCACGGCGCTGGCTCCGGTGGCGGCGGAACTCTCCCGGCATACCCGCAACGCCGTCCACGTCATCACCACCTTTGATTCCGGGGGCAGTTCCGCCGAACTGCGCCGCGTATTCGACATGCCCGCCGTGGGGGACATCCGGGCCCGGATCATGGCGCTGGCCGATCGTTCCCTTGAAGGCAATCCTGAGATCGTGGAGCTGCTCGGCTGCCGCCTGCCCAAGGATGCCGGGCCGGAAGCCCTGCACCGCGAGCTAGCCTCTCTCGCATCCGGCGCGCACCCGCTGGTGGCTGCGATTCCAGAGCCCATGAACGAGGTCGTTACGCAGCACCTTTCGGCTTTTCGGGCGTTGATGCCCGCCGATATGGATCTTGCCGGGGCGAGCATCGGCAACCTGATCCTGACTTCCGGCTACCTTTCCCTCGATCGCCAGCTTGAGCCCGTAGTGCGGGTGTTTTCCGGCATGGTGCAGGCGCGGGGCGTGGTTATGCCCGTATCGGATTCCTGCGCCCACCTGTGCGTGCAGCTTGAAAACGGCGAGGTCATCGTGGGGCAGCACCGTTTCACCGGCAAGACCGCGACCGCCGTCACCTCACCCATACGGGATATGTGGCTTTCAGCCTCGCTGGATGATCCTTCCCCCGTTTCCGTGCCCATCCAGCCGCGCCTTGCCCACGTCATCCGGGCTGCGGATCTTATCTGCTATCCCGTGGGCAGTTTCTTCTCTTCCGTGATGGCGAACCTGCTTCCCCTCGGCGTAAGCTGCGCCGTCCGCGAGGCCGCCTGCCCCAAGGTATTCATTCCCAATCTCGGCACCGACCCGGAGCTTTTCGGGCTCACGGTGCAGGATCAGGTGGCGTATCTGCTGCGTTTCGGGGCCGACGGCTGCCCGGCGGGACAGGCGCTCAACTGGCTTCTGGTGGACGAGGACGAGTCCCGCTATCCCGGCGGCATCCCCTACGAGTGGCTTGCCCGGCTCGGCATCCGCGTCCGCAAGGCGCATCTTGTTTCCGAGCCCCCTTACCTCGACGCTGGGTTGCTGTGCCGTGAGCTTTTGGGTGAGTGGACGTAGGGAGGATTGGGGAAGGGAGGGGGAACCTTTCTGGAGAAAGGCTTCCCCCTCCCTTCCCCAAACCCCATCCCTCCCTCTCCAAAGACTTTCGTAATGGAGTGTGGGAGCTTCATGGGCGTTCCCTTTGGAAAAGGGCGGGGTTTACCGCAGGATGTTTTTCTCAACAGATGTTGGCCGAATAATCGGTGTGTTATTGCCTGAAACTCCAAGCGCCCCTGTCATAGGATGTGGCTTTTTATCATCACAGTATGATGAAAATACAGTTT